>NZ_AP025307.1 GCF_036492635.1 Aureibacter tunicatorum | reverse complement strand
CGATGGAGATGGATATAGCGACTTCAAGGGACTTTCATCAAAACTTGATTATATAGAAGAGCTTGGCATCGGGGGCATATGGCTTACGCCATTTTTGTCTTCCCCGAAAGTTGATAATGGCTATGATGTTTCGGATTACCGACAAATCGACTTACAATATGGAACGATGGATGACTTCGAAAGATTTATCGGACAGGCTCATGAAAGAGGCATTCGCGTGATCATGGATATGGTAGTCAATCATACTTCTACTGAAAGCTATTGGTTTCAAGAATCCAAAAAATCCAAGGACAATCCTTATAGAGACTATTATATTTGGACTGACCAACCCAATAATTGGGAGTCGTTTTTTGGCGGATCTGCATGGGAATTCGACTCGGCAAGCAATGAGTATTATTATCATCAGTTTGACAAGAAAATGGCCGATCTGAATTGGTCAAACCCTAAAGTCGTTGAGGAAATCCAAGAAGTCCTACGTTTTTGGCTTGACAAAGGTGTAGATGGGTTTAGATTGGATGTCATCAATTTCTTAACTACTGATGGCATTACGCAAGACAATCCTTTTGATGAAAAAGGAGAGCAAATTCATATGCATGACAAAGATCAAAATGGCGTGAAAGAGGCCATGAAAATCATCAAAAGCACAGTCAATGAATATGAGGATAGATTTATCGTAGGAGAAATCGGCAGCGAGGATATTCAGGAGCTTAAGCAGTATCAATCCGATGAGTTGATGGATGTTGTCTTCAATTTCAATTTCGGAAGCATCCCCGAATTTTCAGCTCAACGTATTTATGATGAAATCATCAGCATGGAAGCAGAGCTTAGCAGTTATCCTACACTTTTTTTTGGAAGCCATGATATGCCTCGACTTATGAGCCGACTGGCAGAAAACGATGAGAATAAAGCAGAAGCGCTCGCAGCTCTGATGCTCACAGCCAAAGGTGTGCCTTTTATTTACTATGGGGAGGAAATCGGCATGGAAAACATAAGCGCAGCCAACTTGGAGCACATTAGAGATGTGCAAGCCACCATTCATTATGACTTGGCTATCCAGACTGGAAAATCTGATGTTGAGTCTTTGCAAATAGCTAACGATCATAATAGGGATAAGTCAAGAAGTCCAATGCAGTGGAATTCAAATATTCATGCTGGCTTTTCTGATGAAGTGCCATGGATCAAAGTGCATGAAAATTATACGTCTCGTAATGTTGACGCACAGATCCCTGTTAAATCATCTTTGTTGAATCAATATAAAAAATTAATAGAGATGAGATCCTCAAATCCGGTATTGCAATATGGCGACTATTTAGATATCAAATTTGAAAATAATGTATTAAGCTATACGCGAGAGTTTGAAGGTGATAAAGTAACCGCGGTATTCAATTTTTCAGGTCAAGTGTATGAATTGGCTCCTTATGGTAATTTGTTGGCAGGAAAGTATCGTGTTTCTTCTAATTCATATGCAATCATTCAACATTGAAAATCATGATTTATATTTTATGGTTTTAATAGTTGTTTAATCATGAAATCGGGCAAGCTGATAGGCTTGCCTTGCATATGACAATCGAGGATCCAAGCATTTTAATGCATAAAATTATGGTTTGAGAATAATCTGAGACGTTTGACTTAGGAAAGTTGACAATGAAGATATAGTTAGTTGTGGTTCTCTGTAAATTTTTTAGACCTCTCTATTTGCTCTTCCAAATTCCAATCAAAATCGAATCTGGCTTTTAAAAATTCTTTGATAGGACCTAAGCCTATTTCAGCTCTTCTTTTATCTATATTTGCAGGATCAAAAACCGGCCAAACATTGAAGCTCTTTGTTTCGGGGTAGTACTTCATTTGACCGCCATAAATTTGCAAATCACCTCGTTCGGTAGCGATTCGATCTTCCGCTCTTGCCAGAAATCGTGGCTCTAATTTTCCATCCTTTACAGCTTGTCTCATTAGAGGTAAATATTCTATTCGAACTTCATTATCCGAATGTTGCAATACATTGCAGATTGTCCAATTGCCTCTTTCACCGATCATTTCTTCATTAGGCCAACCGTATTGATTCAAGAGAGATTTTATTTTTTCTTCGTTTATCATGTGGTTGCGTTCATAGATCAGTTGTTGCCTTTTGTATTCTTTTGACTCAGCTCCATGTATGCGCATTAATGAATCACGCATTCTTATAGGAATTTGCTCTGCTAGCCATATAGTATCCATGAGAGCGACAAAATTCATCGGATTTTTATTCTCTTGCTTATTTTCTTGTGAATATGCCGATAGATGAGTAATAATAAAGGCTGTAAGTAGTATGAATTTCATCTTAAAATAAAAAACAAATAGACTGTAATAAGTAGCTGATTAATATACGAATACATATTAATTTAAGCAGAATGAAAATATCCGTATTTCATTAAATATCCTATTATAAATCAATGAAATTACAATAGATATAGACTTTCAAAAGTCTTATAACTGAATTATTAGAAGTTATATTAAAGCATTATTTCAGTTTTTAACTCTGGAAATGGATGATATATTGCCTATAGGAAGTTCTTCACTTAGTTTCCAAATAACATTTTCATTGCTATCCATCTCAAAAACTTGTGTGGATTCTACTCCCGGTTCATGCCCTCCCCAATTAGTCACCAAAAGGGTATTATGCTCTGTCGGTATCATTTCGGCGATGAATCTTAATTTCAAGCCAACATCTTTGCCTTCGATTTTATGGATTAATCGGCCATCGCTAGTGGAAATAAATTTGATCTGGTTAGAATCACCTCCAGATACCAACCAAGTCGAATCGCTTAAAGGTAACACAGCGAATGGAGGGCATTGAACGTCAAATGATTTAAGCACTTGCCCATTTTCATCTATTTCCAGGACGCATTCTTTATCAAAAAGACCCAAAAGATATGTTCCTTCTTTTGTTTTATTCACATGCCTTAACTGTCCATGAGGGTTTTCAATGCCTGTCTCGAAGCTAATCTGTTTAAGCAAATTTCCACTAGGATCAAGTTCCATGATTTTGGCGGGACTTCCACACTGCCCCAAAAGTATATTGCCGTTGGGAAGCTCTTTAACAGATTGCAATTCAGAATTTTCAGGCGTATGATATTGCCAGAGTACTTGGTGAGATTTATCAATAATTTTCGCACCCGTATTATGGGCATACAAAATTCGATCGCCACTCATAGAGACCACGCTATTGCATTCCTGGCCTGCCTCAAGAGGGTGTTCCCAAAGAATTTCTCCTGCACGGTTGATCTGTATGATTTTGTCAAAGCCTGAACCTGCTAATAAAAACTCTTCTTGTATTGGCTCAGATGGAGAACAGCTAAAAAATAGCAAACTAAGAAATGCAAATGCGATTGAGATTTTCATTTGATAAAACATAAAACTGAAATTATTGAAATACGATAGCCGTTTTGACATTTTAAAAGATAAGGCAGTAAAATCGCCTAAGGTGATTCCATATCTAAAACTTTATTCTATACTCAAACCTAGTGATAGGAAGTTAATTAATCAAATAAGATGATAATATTGTATCAATTCATTTTCTATATACTATTCATTCTAGTCATTAGAATATTTAGGTTTAGCAAAAATGTAGATTCATGGGAGAAATCAGTGTTAGGGTGGCTGTTGAACTTCAAAACTAATTTCTAACAATGAAAGCAGGGGAGATCCTTTTCCTTCAGTGGTTCATTTTAAATTTATATATAGTGGAGATTTAGAAAATTAAGGTTTGTTCTTAAAACACTTGCTTGATATAAAGTGAAATAACAGTATGCTCAATTGATACTGTTATTTCAGAGTTGAACTTGATGTGATGGATTACATCTTTTCAAATATAAAGTATTCAATCATATCGAAAACATTGTCATCATTACCTTCTTCGGTTGGCATTGCTTTAAGTCTTAGTTGATTATCAACCAGACTTCCATCCAAACTAGTATCGCTCAATCCAGACATAGTAAATTTGAATTTATTATTTTCGACTTCTTCCCAATTTCCTGTTATGTCAGGTTGAGAAACGTTATTAACACTGCCCTTCATGGAAAATGTGTTATTCTCATTTATTAATAGTTCCATTTCCAACAGGCTTTTGGTTTCAATGGTAGTTTCACCGACTGTCCCAGCAATTAAGTTCCATTCACCGACTAAAGGGTGGCTCGTTTTGTCATTTTCATTTTCATCATTATTGCAAGCTCCAAAAAGCAATGTCAGGCTTAGCATTAGATTAAGTAAAATAGTTTTTTTCATAAGAGTTAATGGTTTGTTGTTAATAATAAGTTTAAAAATCATAATGAAATTGAAACTTATCATTAGAATAACACTCTCACAAGCCCTCAATAGTCTATTATTTAAATATTCAATTTGAAAATCAATATAAATATTATGGATTGGATATGAGCTCATAGATATTGTATTTATCATAATGTTTAAAGGTTGGTTTTATAACATCATAAAGAAAAGCTATAAATACTATTTAAAATCGAATGATCAAGGCCGCTTATATTTTTATGCTTCAATATTGCATTTGTTGTCATTTGAATGATTAAAGGCCTAAGCTAGCATTCGAACTTAGATTCAATATGGCTAAAGACATTAATGTAAAGCTCAAAATTTATAATACCTATTTTGATTATTTAGTAGAGGTTAGCCTAGAAATGTGTTGAATCTACAAGTATTTTTTACATCTGATACTTAAAATCATGAGCTATCAGTAAAAACATTTAATCTAACAGTAATAAGCTTTATTTCAGCGACTAAACAATTCCGACTTTTGTACTGTCAAATAATTACTAAAAAGAAACATTATGAAAAAGGTAGTATTAGTTACAGGAGCAAGTTCGGGATTTGGAAAATTCACGGCTTTAGAATTGATCAAAAAAGGATATACAGTATATGGCGCGGCCAGAAGAGTGAATAAAATGCAAGAATTAAACGAGGCAGGCGGTCATTCGATAGCAATGGATGTGACCAATGATGAATCGGTAGATGAAGGCATAAAGCAAATTATCAAGGAGCAAGGAAGAATCGATGTATTAGTGAATAATGCTGGTTACGGTTCTTATTCATTCATCGAAACGGCGGACCTAGAACAGATGAAAAGAATGTACGATGTGAATGTGTGGGGGCTGGTGAGAGTGACTCAGCATGTTTTGCCTTATATGAGAAAAGAAAAGAAAGGCAAAATCATCAATATAAGCTCAATAGCTGGAAAAGCAAGTTTGGCTTTTATGGGATTCTATTCTTCATCCAAGTTCGCTGTCGAATCCATTTCCGATGCGTTAAGACAAGAAGTTGGTCGATTCGGCATAGATGTGGCGATCATCGAACCGGGAGCATTTAGCACAGGCTTCGAAGATACAGTGTTTAATGAATTGAAGGAAGTGAAAGTAGGAGAGGCTTATCAACCCATACTAGATAACTTCACTCCTTCATTTAAAAAGACTTACGAAAATGCGCCCACACCGGAACCTGTTGTAAAGGCAATCGTTTCCGCAATTGAAAGAAAAAAACCAAAAACGCGCTATGCAGTAGGGATGGATGCTAAAATGGGTGTGTTTATGAAAAGCTTGCTTAGCGATCGGATCTTTGATAACATGATGTTATCGCAAATGAATATGAAATAGTGTAGAAAGAAATTAAATAGTAGAAAGATGATCAGATTAGCATTTGTTATAGATAAAAATAATAAGGTAGGTTCTACAAGCCAAGTAACCGCTGAAGAATGGCCAGAGCCTTTAGTTCCTGAGATTGAAAAAATGTTCTTCAATCAGAATGCGATAGTTGGAAGCGTAACTTACGCTCATAATTTGGAGGTTTTCGCCAACCTTGACCCGGGAGACAAAGAACTTATTGTCCTAACACGAAACAAGAATTTTGACCTGCATGGCAATGAAAAGGCTATTTTGGCAACTGATTTCATGCAAGTTGTTGAAAAATACAAAGATTCCGACGAGGTGCTTGTTGTTGGCGGAGGCAAAGTAGTATGGGAACTATTCCTGCCTTTTGCCGATGAAATGACCGTTGCCATTTATGATGAAGAACTTCCATGGGATATCGAATTCAGCTCGTGGAAAGATGCTCCAATGGTTGAGGTGAGGCGCGACCATTATGAAGGTGGTGTTACCGTCTACTATGAAAAAGAAAAAGAGCTTGCTCTATGATTAAGTACAGTTTAATCAATCTCAAAATATATTTTCACCCCTCAACAAGGAATCTTATTAAATAAATTCCTTGTTGAGATAATGACTTAAACGGATGAAAGATTTCAAGAATAAAGTAGTTGTGATAACAGGAGGAGCCACAGGAATAGGTTTTTCATTGGCAAAACAATTTGGAAAAGAAGGCGCTAAGGTAATTATGGCTGGCAGAAGGCAAAATAGAGTAGATCAATCCGTTCAACAACTAAGAGAATTGGGTATAGAAGCCGGCGGCACTTCCTGTGATGTCTCTGATGAAGAACAAGTAAATAATTTGTTGATCTTCAGTATCAAAGTTTTTGGTGAAGTTGACATCTTGATCAATAACGCTGGTATCGTGGGCACTAATGACAAGCCCGTCATAGAGATTTCGGATGAAGAATTGCAGAAAGTTTTAAATATCAATGTTAGAGGCACTTGGAATGGTGTTCGAATTTTCGGGAAATATATGCTAGAAAGAGGGAAAGAGTGCGCGATATATAATGTAGGCTCTGAAAATTCTTTCTTCAAATCGGTGCCACATGGAGGCGAGTATATAGCCAGCAAGCACGCCTTGTTGGGTATGACGGTAGCTTTGCGTGATGAAGTGCCTTCGTATTTTAAAGTTGGACTAATCGCTCCCGGCTTAGTGCAGTCGGAAATCGATGAGATTACTTCAATTGGCATGGCTACTGATAAATATACATCGATTGTCATGGAACAGATTAAAGATGAACAATTTTATATTGTATCGCATGCTTATAATATTGAACACATTACAAAACGTTATGAAGAAATGAGCAATGCTTATAAAAGATACGCCCCACGTTATGAGCATGATGATGAATTTGATATCATTACGCTTAACAATAAAATGAAAAAATAAAATTGTATGAGCGAGTTTAAGGAAATCAAGTCTATAAGCGAGTTGCATAAGATACTGGGTGTGTCAAAACCAACACACCCGGCTATTTCTTTAGTCCATGCAAATCAAGTGAAATGGGATAAGGAGGTGTTGTTGAATAGAAAATTCATATTAGACTTTTATATGATTTCACTCAAATATCACGACAGCTCTATGAAATACGGTAGAAACTATTATGATTTTGATGAAGGGTCTTTAGTCTTCATGGCACCGGGACAGGTGGTTGAGATGCAAAGACAACCATCACAAGGAATGGAGGAAGGCTGGACATTATTCTTCCATCCTGATTTAATTCTTCAGTCTGAATTGGGGAAGAAGATAGGCGCATACAGTTTTTTCTCTTATGCTATTAATGAAGCACTACATCTTTCTGATGTGGAAAAAACAATGATAACTAGATGTGTGGATGCCATAGAGCAAGAGTGCAAACAAAATATTGACAGACATAGCCAGACGGTGATTATTTCCAATTTAGAGTTGTTGCTTAATTATTGCCACCGATATTATGATCGTCAATTTTATACCCGCAGCAATCATCAAAAAAATATTGTCATAGAAATAGAAGAGCTTATTTCTAGTTATTTCGAATCTGAAGAAGCCCTTAAGTCGGGCATACTCACTGTAAAGTATTGCGCAGACCAAGTTCATCTATCTCCAAACTACTTAAGTGATTTATTGAAAAAAGAGACAGGAAAAAATACTCAGGAGCATATTCATTATCATTTGATCGAAAAAGCCAAGAGTTTGTTATTGAACTCTCAAAAATCAGTCAGCGAAATTGCTTATGATTTGGGTTTTGAATACCCTCAATATTTTGGCAATTTATTTAAAAAGAAAACGGGTTTATCGCCAGTTGAATTTAGGAAAGTTATTTGATCTTGTCATTAATTTGTTATAATATTCATTATGTTAAATGAAATATGTTCAACTATATTTTAAGTCGAATATAAACTGCTCTATGATCAGAGATTCTGGAAAAATATTTACTATCGCAATTGTCGAACTTTATGGTATAAGCAGTATCTAAATTATCAAATAATTCATTGCTGATTAAAATGTGGTCTATATGACTCGGCCAACTTGGATATGAATATTCATCAAAAAGTTTATCCGATTCGATATATCCATCCGCGAATTTGAAGTTCTGAGAATCATCTAAAAAATTACTGAAAGCTCCATTATAATCGTATATCTCTTCATTATAATCTCCAAGAACAATTACATTATCCTTGTCAAGATTTTCATCTATGTATTCTTTCAAATGCTTTGAAGCATTTTTTCGTCTCGCTTGTCCATCATTGCAACATTTCATATGAATGTTTATCAGATTAACAACTTCGTTTTTGTATTCGAACGAAAACTGCAATGGCGGACGAGAAGCAAAATCATAATTTTTATTCGCAAGTATTTTTTTATGACCTAAAGATTTAACAACTGATGCATTAAAGAAAAAAGCCATATTAGCCCCTTCAGAAAATGTATACGAAACATGCTCCCATTCATCTCCTAATCTGCACGATAGTTCATCAAGCAATCTTGTGCTTACTATTTCCTGCATCGCGATTACATCAAATTGAGAGCTCTCAATTATTCCAGCTACAGCATCTAATCTAGTCTCATCCGGATCATTGGTTTCCCATCCAGGTTGCATTCCTGTATTGGGAAAATGCTCCAAATTCCAAGTAACAATATCCAAATTGTCCGAAGAAGCTGAACTAAAGCAACTTTCAGTATTCAAGGTATTGTCATAGTCGATTTCACACTCTTTTTCAACAGGCTTATCTGGAATCGCTGGCTGCTCATCACAAGATGAAAAGATCACTATGCCGAATAATATAATCGTAAAATTGAATAAAAATGAAACTCTCTTTTGGAATATGTCTTGCATATATTTATGATTCTGTTCTATGAAATAATATTAAAAAACCCCGCGAAGACTGCAGGGCTTTTCTTATTAATCGTCATCTATTTTTTTTCCAATGATTACATACACAGGAAAGTGATCGCTATATCCACCTTGATAATTCGAGCCAACATGCGTTCTTTTAGGATACCCTTTGTACCTTCCATCTTGAACCATCAACCATTTCTTGTTATAAACTTTCGCCTTGATAAATCTATACTCGCCATCATCCTCTAATAACTCTTGACTTAGAATAATCTGATCAAAAAGGTTCCATTTATCACGATAAGCTAAAGTCCCAATTCCTTTTTTATATAGCGTCAAATAAGGATTGTAAAGCTCATCGTTATCCAAATCTTTCTTATCATCCGAAGTATTCAAATATTCCTTGATACTATGATTTGTTGGGTCATCGTTGAAATCACCCATGATAAATATCTTCGCTTCACTGTTATTGGCATTTTGAATCGAATCAGCCAAATGCTTAGTCAATTTAGCCGCGGCAATTCTCATAGGCCTGCTTTTCTTTTCTCCTCCATAACGAGAAGGCCAATGGCATACTATGAAGTCCATTTTCTCTCCATCGTAATTTCCAGTAACCACAAGAATATCTCTTGACTTGAAATCTTCTTTGTCTTCTACAGTAAACGGCACTGCCCGCGAGCTTGTCACCTCAAATACATCTTTACGATACAACATGCAAACATCGATACCTCTCTTGTCAGGCGAATCATAATGCACAATGCCATAATTCATTGATTCCAGTTTCTTATTGGCAACCAAATCTTCAAGCACTCTACGATTCTCGATTTCAGCCATTCCAAGAATCGATGGTCCAGATCGATCGCCCAATTCATCCTCTCCCAATCTTGAAATCACTTCAGCCATATTGTCAAGCTTCTTTTCATATCGCTCTTGCGTCCATGACTTTGATCCTTCGGGCGTGTACTCATCATCCCTTATATTCGGATCATTCTCTGTATCGAACAGATTCTCCAAGTTGTAAAATGCAATAACACCCGCTTTGTACTGCTGACTAAGCCCTGTAACAGAGGTGAGCAACAGAAACAAAAACCAAAAACTAAATACCTTTTTCATAATCATGTGAAAGTATATTATCAATATTTATCCTCATTATTGAGGCTTGTCTTGAAGTGTAACTCCTCCATCCCAAGAACTTCCCCACTTATCACCAAAAATCAGGTCAATTAATTCCGGATGATCGACAAATGGGTTTCTATTTTCCTGATACTTGAAAATAACATTGTTTCGACGAATTTCATAAGGATCCACAGGATCTTCATGATGCCATTTCAATAAATCCGATAATTTGCCATGCCTTGGAGATTTATCCGGACTGCTGAAAACTTTGTCATCAACATACAGTCCATGACTGTCATTCCATCTCAAAGCCATATAGAAAATCATTCTGGCGACATCTCCTCTGGCTGATGATGGCGGAGTATAAGCATAAGGCACGCTAGTATTGCCAAAATCTTTATTGCCTCTTCTAGAGTTTTCTCTGGCATTGCAAGCTCTAAGATGATGTCCATCTGTGCCGGGACCTCTTCTTGTTCCAAAGTCACCATGCGACTTTGCCCAAACATGTTCCCTATTCCATCCAGAGCTTCCTGAGACATGACGATCTTTATCATCTCCTTGCTCCGTATATATCAACCAAACTTCCGACTCATCCAAAGGATTTTCATCTCCTTCCTCACACATATCCCATACAACATCATAGGATAATTCTTTAGCTCCATTTGATGCTATTTCAGCAATCTTCCTCCTGAGATTTTGACCATTCAAATTAACCGCTTGGGAATAATATTCTTTCAAATCCAATACTTCTCCAGAATAGATATCATAACCAACAGAAACAACATGATGCTTTGCAGTATCTTGATATTGCTTCGGAGTTCCTTGGACATATATTCTTTGGTTGCTTAATTGATCAGGCCATACATATCCGTAGTTTTCATTAGGATTCGTCGGATCAACAGGGTTCTCAGGTTCTTCAGGCTCTTCCGGATCTGTAGGCGTCTCCGGTTCCTCCGGAGTTTCAGGTTCTTCCACAGGAGGAAGCTCCATATCAGGGCTGTTCTCTTCACATGCGGATATCCCTAAAACGAAAATAAAGAAAAAAACAACAATGCGCCACTTTAAATATCCTCTCCTCATTTCTCTCAAAAATTAATAAAATTAAAGTCCTTTATAGGCTAAAGGACTTTAATAAAATTTGCATTAATTTTTCTCAACTATTTCTATTTTATAAATAACTATTCTAGCTTTTTGACCACTAGTAATTGTTAATGAATTAGTTTCTGATAATCCAGTAAATTCAAATTCTTGCACATCAGTAGTTTCATTATAATCCAATGGTCTTACGCCTGAACTTCCAGTTATTTCATCATGAGCTCTAAAAGTAGCTTCTTGGATTTCCCCTCCAATTTGAATACTAAATGGATTAACAGCTCCTTTCCAAGCCAAACCATACACTTTCACAGTTACATCACCATCAGCGATAAAGTCCAAAGAAATATCACCAGATATACTTGATGTGCCAAACTTCACACCTTCAAACGCTTGGCTTCCAAAGTATATTTTTTCTCCAACTTTCCATCCCATGTTAGTAAATCCAGCTTCATCAATTTGATAGAAGTCATAGACTCCATCACCTTCAACAGGAGGCACCTCATCTTCATCGCATCTTTCTTTATTCATGTTCAAATCCGAAGGGGCGCCTACAACTAATTGAAGCTTGTTAAACGAAGAAACAAAACCTAAGAACACTCCATTATCTTCCGGAACATTAGCATCCGCAAAGCTTGCTTCTTTTCTTGTGTAAGTAGCTATTTCATTTCCATTACAGTCTTTCAGATTGGTATTTTCCTTGAAAGTTGCAGGCACGTTCTTATATTGAACATCAACAATCTTAATGAACATAGACATGTGATCATTTGTAATCGCGTCAATTGTCAATTCCAATGGGTCAACATTATTCCCTTCGCTAATTGGCTCTAAATGCTGAGTTGTGTTGACATTTTCAAGCTGCATAACTCCATTAAAGGATTTCAAAGTCAAACCTTGCAAAGCAACTTTAACTTTATCACCGACTTTAAGCGCTGAAGAAATATTTGTCTTATCATTAATATTTAAATTAATGCCTCTGCTTGCATCTTGAGCATAAACAATAAAATCTGGAATATTATCGCTTACACTTTCAGGGTTCGCAGTCACTGTCACAACAATATGTTCTGCTTCAGTGAAATCCACATCCTCTCCAGCATGTCTCATCAGTACAGTTTCAAGGCTTATCTCAGTTCCAAAATCAATGTCAATATCGAATCTGTCTCCTGTCATTTCAGCATCAGAAGTTTGTCTAACGGCTAATTGATATGTGTCATTATAGATGCTTAACACTGCAGTGATTTTTCCGCTTCCTGTAGGCAAAGCCTCTGATTTGAAAGACGCAAAATTGCTTGTTCTTACCACAATTGAATTGTTTTCGGCATCTTCCACAGTTCTGTTACTTGGGTATTCGGCATTGTCATCCACCCAGTTTCTCCCTAGTTCTGAAGCAACAAACTGTACATTCTCAATAGTTATCAACTTTCCAACATAAGACTTGTCAATATCATTAATCGCAACCACTTCAGCATTAACTTCCTCCTCATCGGAGATTTTTGTAATATGATCGGCAATTTGATCTTCAGGAATTTGTCCTATTTTCTCCTCATAAATAGAGCCAAGCTGAATTTCACCGCCGTAATCTCCCAAGTATAAATCCATTGCAGAAATTCTAACTTTGGAGCCTACAGGATAATCCGCAAACAAGTCCTTTTTATTCAATTTCACTCGAATACCTTCCACATCATCTTGAATGATAATTTCTTTGTAAAAATTGCCTGACTCGTCATTGGCTACCACCACTCCTTCAATTGTCAAATCATCCGTGATTTGAATCAATGCGTTGTCATAGTTTGATTTCAAGTCACTAATTGAAGTAATCGTTACTTCCGGATCCGGATCCGGCTCATCTGGCTTTTCAGGAACTGCGACTTCATCATCACCGCATCCAGAAATTAAAAAAACACTCACCAAGAGCATAAATGCCCATTTCAAATTGTGTGTTAAGATTTTCATTCTTAAAAGGTTTAGTGTAGAAATTTATAATAAATGGTGTTTTAAATATCATGGCGAATCAATATGCTCCGCCATGAATAGTTTGTAAATTCAGTTTTATTTCACCAACAAGTTTTTTATTTGAAACTTGGTAGTACTAGCTACAGAGCCATCGGAAGCCACATACAAAAATCCAATATTGATTTTCTTGCCCGAATATGCTGATATATCAATCTCTCCGGAGTTTTTCCATTGGCTGAAATTACCCGAAGTAGGTGCGTCAGGCTTTGCGTAATCAAACTCTGTCCAAGTAGCGTCAGTGATATTCGTCCCGTTAAAATTCTCTGAAATCATAACTTTAAGCTCAGCTCCATTATCATGTCCGAATTTTGAATCAAAACTCGCAATCATGCTTTGTGCCCCAGACATATCAATCTCAGGACTAATCAACCAAGACCTAATATCTTCCACTCCTGATTGGTAAGCGCTAACAGCCGCGGATTTGTCATCATAGAATACATCTCCTACCCATAACACGTCAGTATTTCCACTCTCCATGGCATTCATCCAGCTTGTAAATGCTATAGGCTCGCCCGCTACCACAGCATTGAAGTCCTCTTTAAAAACAATTCCTTCTTCTCCGCATCTTTCATTTTCCATATCAAGTTCATCAGGATGTCTCACATACAACTGAGCTGTTGAATTGAATATCCCAACACAACCTACAATCCTTCCTTTGCCTGTTGGAACTTTTTCAGTAGCAAAAGTGGATGATCCTCTTGTTCTTACTATCGTTTCGTTGCCACTGCAATCAGCTATTGTTCTATTGTCCCCATTTGTTTTTTCAGGATCAGCCCAAGTATCATCCGGAAACTTAAACTGCACGTCTTCAATGGCAATTAGTTGACCTTGCAATTCAAAAGCTTTAGCATTGAACTCATCAATAGAAATTACTTTGATTAAATGCGCAGTACCTTTATTTTCAGCAGATACATGCCACTTCTCCTCTCCAGTTACAATGTCAAGCCCGCTATAACCTGAGACTTCATTATTCTCATAAAACGGATTATCTGTCAATTGCAAAAGACCAGCATACTCGCTCAAAACCATGTCTTTCAAATTAATGGTTAGCTCGTTGCCAGCATTCAAAATCGAAGATGAACCGTTGAACATAACCGCGATAGCCCCTGACTCATCTTGAATAAAAGCTTGCTTGTAGTATAGATTATCTTCAGAAGAAGTCATGGTGACTATACCCGCAATGGAAACATCCTTCTCGATCTTTACATCGGAACCTCCTGATTGAGCATATTCCGCATGCAACTCGCTTATTAAAACACTTTGAGCTGGCTCAAAACCATTCACAGGCTCATTATCTTTATCATTGAAGTCCACGCATGATCCAAGTCCAAGAACAACAAGAATCATTAGAAAGCTAAATTTAATTTTAATTATATTCTTCATAATTCTTCACTTTAAAAACTCACGCTAACATTCAAGAAATATGTACGCCCATAAGCGTAGTAATATTTAGAAGGGAACTTGCTAGGCTCGCTTCTATCAAATCTCAATTGCTCGTAACCTCCTGTTCTAAAATCAGTATTGTCAAGCAAATTGGATACAGAAAGATTAAGCCTCAAATATACTTCATCAATCTTCCAAGATTTTCCAGCAGAAAAGTCCATAGTAAACTGGCCATCCAACCTTTCAGGAGTCCATGAAAGGTTTCCATCGCTAAATACATCCGTGTTGTTGAAAGTGTCCTCATTTCTTAACACTGGGTTGAAGTCCATGTAAATATGATCGAAATAATTGGCATCAAGTCCTACCCACCAATAGTTCGATGAATTATATCGAACACCAATATTCATGGCTGTCTGTGGAGACCCGCTTGCTCTGAAATTCTTTGAATAAACCTCTTGAGGATCTATCACACGTTGTTCATTATTATCCTGATATGCCTGTACAGTAAAGTTGTCCGCGTACATATTTTTACCCATAGCTAAAGCAGAAGAAACTGAAAACGAAGGGCTCAACTTTACATCCAATCCCATTTCTAGACCATAATTCTTTTGATCAATTCCAGTTTCAATAAAATTCACAAATGAGTTTTCATCATCCCAGAAAAAGTTCATCAACTTGGTCTTGTCTTCCATATATGTATAATACCCCGTTAACCTGAAGTCAACCATCGAAGACCTATAAGTATAGCTTACATCACTTGAATAAATTTTTTCACTATTCAATTCAGCAACATCATCCACCGAAGTATTTCTTGTTCTTGGGGAAATATATGAGTTTCTAAAGCTTGGAGGTCTTGTAATGAACGCAGCGTTCGCATGGAACATATGCCTGCCGTCAACTTTATAAGTTGCTCCACCTTTGATGCCGTAGTTCATAAAGTTCAGCTTTTCTGAATCGCCATAAGAGTTTTCAGGGAACATACCATTTTGCATATTTCCTTTTCTCCACTGTTGCGTATATGAAAATTGAGCGCCTATGTAATAATCAACCTTATTTCCTGTAACGCTAGCTTGAAGGAAAGTTCCATAGTGTCTAATATTCGCATCATAATCATAGCCAAATACATCGCCCTCTTTAACCTTTCGATTTGGATTTCTCAAGTCGCTTTGGGACTGATCACTTCCTTTTCCAAACTCCCTCTCAGCGAATTGGTCAATATCCACCCAATAATCAGCGCCCAGCAAGTCCTCAACTCTTTTATGTATTCTGCTGGTATAATGTCTATATTCCAAGCCTCCAGTCAATTCCACATTATCTGAAATATTGGACTTCAATAATGAATTGAAATTATACTGCTGAATGTCCGAATATTGACCTTCCATTATATACTTAGCTCTTTTACCGCCTTCTTCATCTGAAGAAGCATTCACAGCGTACATGCGATCCCAATTGATTTGGCTCTTTGTTGGATCTGAACTCCATTCTGACCAAGCTTGATTAACCTCGCCCTCCATAGCTGGATTCATATAATCTGGAGACCCTGGATTGTAATAAGTGTCGTAATATCGATTATAAGGCTCTATATTTCTGTAATAATCCGGACGAGGATCTTGCGTATTATACCAATTCAACCTCTCCTGTCCTCCTCTGCCAAACTTATATCCGGCAGATGTTATTAACTTGGTATTATCACTTATATTCCAGTCATGCGTTAACAGTGCTACAGGTTGATGATAATCACTGACTCTCGAACTTCTCACTTCTCCATTTTGATAACCCCAATAAGGATTGTAATAATTATCACCAACACCATCATATACTGGTTGAATCGAAGCAGTGCTTTTTCCTCTTCGTTGTGGAGCGCCGAAAACAGTTAAATTTAAGGAATGCTTTTCATTAAATACTTTTTGAGCAGCTAAATAATAGCTCCAAGCATCATATGGTGTTCCTTCAATATAGCCGCTTTCTGTCCATCTTCTTGAAAACGAGCCAGAAAAAGCCCACCCATTTTCCATTAGTCCAGTGGAAGCAGTAAGCATAAACCTATTGCGATAGCTTCTATTGCTTAACGCATAAGAGGCTCTAACTTGCTTGCGTTGAGAAGCCGCTCTAACATCAATATCAGTACTTCCTCCAACTCCGCCAAAAGAATACTCGGATCTGGAAATCCCTGTATTGATATCAGTATTGCGCATAACGTCATTTAATCCTCCCCAGTTTGACCAGAAAATTCTTCCCGTCTCTTGATCATTCATGGTCACACCATTCAAAGTCATTTGAGTCATGTCGGAATCATATCCCCGCACTCTAAACCTGCCAGTAGAACCTAATTGGTAGCTTGCCTTTGAAACAAAAACATCTCTGGAAGATGACAACATCCCTGCAATATTCTGAGTTGATGCACCTGATTCGTCTTCAGTTTCGTCGAGATAGATTACTGGCATATAATCCGTGTCTTTATGCTTTATTTGAAGGTATATTTCTCCAAGATCAATAGGCTCGCCTGAATAAATAAAATTCATCTCAACATTATCGTATTGATCGCTTTCAATGCTTAATGAATAACTTCCTTCCCGCAAGCCTTTGAAATAAAACTCCCCGTCCCCATTAGTCATTGTACCCTGCTTCTTTGCTTTAATAGAGACTTTAGCATCAGCAATCGCGTTCTTGCTTTTTAAATCTATCACCTTGCCTCTAACCGAATAGTCAGACTGAGCAAACACAACAATGCTATTCAAAGCAAGTGCTAAGCTGAATAATAGTAATTTTAACCTCATTCCCGTACTTGTTTTACCTATACTATTAATTTTTACTTTATATATTTTATTTAATACTTTTCCAATACTTAAATGTGTATTTATTTACCATTAAAAAATTCCCCTTTTCCATTACTTCGAACGCAATTTAGCGCATAGAAATAAAAAATAACAGTGTATCCATTTTATCATATTATTAAGTAAACTTTCAAAACAAACCCTATATTGTATTTTAAAATATCATATTTAGATAAAATAATATACTTTAAATAAACTAAAGAGCATTTTAATATATTTTATTACCTAACCTTAACCATATTTTATTCTTAAAGCATTCCTCACTAAATCACATCTCATTTGTTAACTCAATTTTAATTTATGTTTTTTCCTGCATAAAACTGCACTAATATAGATACTTTATTACCACTTCAATTAATATAAATTACATCAATATTATAACTATAATAATCATAAATGTAACTATATTATTAACCACAATTAATCCAGAGGAAGCTAATATATTTGTAAACAAATATTTGACTCTAACATGGAAGAATACATCAATCACATGTATTCCAAATGCAAAAAATCCTGACACAGTATTTATCGCAAAATCATATATAAAAAGAAATTAACCTCTGATTCAAACCACTCATTATCACTCGAAACAAAACTCAACGATAAATTTTTCTGTTTAGAAGCATTTTAGCTTTAGCTTTAGCCGTAACTTTAAAAGGAAATTGGAAACTATTCCATTAATACTGTTCAAGTATCTAAATAAAGTATTCTTGAAAAAATATAATATATGTTCACAGCAATAATTTATTTATAAATAATAATTTGTTTCTTTAATAACACAATTATACCTGCAAAATATAAGCAAATAACAAAAATCTATAAGTGTATATTAAAATTGCCTTTATGGATATGCTAGTGAGTATATTTGTTAAAAAAAGAACCACTTTGAGAATAATTATTTACAATTAGGAAAGAATATATCAAATATATTATATAAAAAATAAATATACTTCTAACCTAAAATATGTTTTTAAAACTATTTGAAGCAATTGCCTTTGGAATACTTTTTTTTTAGTTATATTCAAAAAAAATTATGCAAAAGGGATGATTTTGTAGTATTCATGCAATACTAGCTTCTCAAGTATTAGGGCAAATTAAGAAATTGAGAAAATTTCAATAATTTGCAGCAAGAGTGAGAGTGAGTGATGAATTTTAGCAAATATTGTGTACAATATTATAGCTTTGGATCGTTAACTAATGAGCTTAAAAAATAAGCAAAGACCTAAGCTGCTTTAAATTATCAAGATATAAATGAAAGCATCGGGGCAAAAACTCGACAAATATGCAAAAGTTAATTGCCCCACAATAAATCCGCAACATCCAAAAAGAAAGTGGAAGTGGAAGAATCGATTTAGTAAATAAACTACCGTATCCCTACTTATATTTATTAATGTCGATAATTCCCTTCCCTCTTTTTAATACAATCTTACAGACAAACACCCTATCTAAAAATATTGCTTTTCGTGCGATTTATTTCATAAAATATCATTACTTGATTTCTGGTAAAATATTATTGAGTATTTCGATAAATTGCCAAAATTTTCAATTAAAATTCCGCAAAATAGTTGTTTTACTAGCATCTCAATATCCATGCTCAGAATGATCTTATCGCATTGACTATCCAAAAATTATAATGCAATTGTTTTCTTGTACTGGTTAAATTGTGGCTTTATTCATATTAAACAAGCATACAAGATGTTCTGAAACACTTTTCATTAAAGTGTTTCAGAGCCTTTTTCTTTTATAATCTTAACTTTCTTAAGCTCATTATTTCCGTCGAGCGTCGGAAAATACATCAGCTCGACTTGTGTAGGATTGAGTGTATAATCTCCGGCAAAGCGAACGGTCAGAGGAATTTCAAATTGATGTTTTCCTTCCGTGATTTTTTCAAGATAAATATGAATGCGATCTTTATAATATTCACGGTGAGATTCAGGATAATATGCCTGAGATTTTTTTGTATAAGAACACCCCGCCGGTATAGGAATGCTTAGCATCACTTGGCTGGCTTCTTTTTTTGCATCGATAGACACCGAAAGGTTTATTCGTTGACCAACCAAAAGATTATCTGCGATGCTGTCTTTTTCATCGACTAATTCTGTCTTGACAGCGAACAAAGTGCTGTCGGCTTTTGGTTTTTGAAGCTGATATCTCTGATAGATGCTCGCATAGACCGGTAGTTTGTCTTCAGATTTTTTTCTGATGCTGATCGACTGACCGA
The DNA here is from genome assembly GCF_036492635.1 of Aureibacter tunicatorum. Lineage (GTDB taxonomy): Bacteria > Bacteroidota > Bacteroidia > Cytophagales > Cyclobacteriaceae > Aureibacter > Aureibacter tunicatorum. Next base: position 275,662 of record NZ_AP025307.1, on the reverse strand, counting down.
TTATTTCCTGTTCAAAAGGAAATTTGTCAACCTCCTGCGTTTTTCCATCGATATTCACTTCTACAACAGCATTTCCGCTGTACAGATTGCTGTGATCAAAATACTTTTCGAGAGCTTCCATCACATTAGTCGCCAGCAAAGTATTTTCCCAATAGTATGCGCGCTGTTCGATCAAGTAGTCATAGATTTTTTGCAGATTAATATCGTTTGGATTATTTTCTTCGAGCATTTCCAGCGCCAAAAGTGTCGTAGCGATTTTATTTTCTTCGACAGAATATTGCTGACCGTCAGTCCAATAATAATTGCCAAAGATATCTGTCTTCATTTCATTTTTCAGCAGATATTTATCATCATCCAGATCAAGTTTTCTTTTGATTTGATTAATTTTCAAACGCTGATAAAGTGTATGCTTTTCCAAGGAATCCGAGTTGATATCTTTGATTTTTCTTTCAAAATAAAACTTCTGCTTGTCTTTTGTTAGTAAATCAAAAGTTTCTAGCTGTACTCTGAATGGCATATCTCTGAGATTATTTTCCAGATTAATCAGGATTTTTTCTTTGGCTTTTACCGCATCTTTATTTTTAGAATTTTCGGCAAGTTTTTCTACAGCTTTGTATGCCTGCCAAGTCGAAAACCAACTCGTTGGGCCATTATTATTCCACCAAGACCAAGTTCCGTCAGCCATTTGGTTGTCGATGAGTTCGGCAGAAAGTTTTTTGAGCGAAGATTTTTCTACAAATTTTCTATCCAACTGCTCATACAAGCGTTTTTTCTGAAGCAATGCCAATATTTTCGAAGCTTTTTGCTCATTACAAGTGTACGGATATTTTTGCACATGATCCAGCTGCTCGATGATCCAATCAGGCGAATGGCTTTGCAGACTCATGATTATTTTTTCACCTTGCTGAGGAAGGTCAGGAGACCAAGGATTATTTTGCTCCAATTTTTTAAATTCGCCTTTCGATTTTTCTATTCCTTGAGCGAATACCGGTATTTTTCTTTTTTCTCCGTCATAATATCCTTCGGGAGTGTTGATCGAATAAGAAAAATGCAGCGTATCTTCATCAGCAGTCAATGTATGATAATCAATATGCGAATTTTTTACATTTATCTGCTGGCTGTTGGATTTAGTTCCTTCAGAAAATTCTGCATTCAAGTCAACTTCTTCAGAAGTATAATTAGAAATCTTGCTCACGACATCAGTCTGATCTCCTTTAATCAAAAATCTCGGCGCAGAAATTTCAGCCAGCAACGGTTTATAAGATTTTGTTCGGAATGCAGCCTGTCCCGTGCGCTTCTGATCGTCAAATACATAAATAAAATTATCCCAAGCCGTGACATCATCCGGATATTTTACTTTAAATGAAGTTTTTCCCTCCTCATCGGTCTTCAATCTGTCCTGCCAATACGCATAATCTCTAAAATCAGCTCGTATTCCGTTTAGATTTTTATTTGTCAAAATAAAATTGTCAGGAATATTTTCCACCAAAGCAATCATCTCTTTGCTCTTCGGATCATATTTTTTTTCTGTGGTAGAAATAATAATAACGCCATTAGCTGCGCGCGACCCATAAAGTGCCGTCGCCGCATTTCCTTTCAATACACTCATCGAATTTATTTGCTCAGGATCTAATTGATCAATTGAACTAACCGGCATTCCGTCAACTATATAAATTGGCTGAGAATTTCCAGAAATGGAAGCTTGTCCTCTGATGATAACACTATTTTGAGAATTATTAGAGATCGCAACTCCTGCGACTTTTCCGTTTAATGAGCTTGAGGTAGTTGTAGTAACTGCATATCCTAGAGATTTTTTTGTTCTTTGAACTCCTGATGCAGTTATGAATATTTCATCTAAGCTATCATCAAGAGGAATTTCTTCTAAAATCACTTCTTCTATATCATAAAATTGATAGTTAGCTTTTCTTTTTTTATCGATATTATTTCTGTATTTAATTAAAATAGAATCATTAAATATTTTTGACTTTTCATTTCCTAATATATTCTTTTCATACCATTTTTTTCTTTCAAATAGAACTGTAACTACATCGATTTTATTTCTGATAGGTAACCAGCGCGATAAATTTCCTTTGTGAATATATAATAGGCTATCATTTTCTGTGATCTGCATAGAAAAATTTCCAAGTGAATCTGACATCGTTTGATTTTTAGAAGAATTACTTATGACTTGAGCATTCTCAATTCCTATTCCTAATAGATTAAGTATTTTTCCGTTGATTTTAAGTGGATATTTCTCAAATTTTTCTGGATAATAACTTTTCCAGAGTTCGTTGATAACAATATAAAAATATTCATTTATAAATATTTCATTTTTAGTGCTACGGAGGCTATGTACTCGCTTTATAGCCTTATTAATATTTTCTCTAGAAAGATTTAATTCTGTTGTATCAAACTGATCATATATTATATAGGTGTCGCCGTCAGCTTTTACTTCAAATTCATCTTCGATACTATTTTTTTCTTCATCGATCGCAATCAACCTATATTTACCCACAGGTAGCCAGAAGTTATCTTGTTGAGATCTATTATGAAGTTTTATTTTTTTAAATAATATCTGTGAAGGATCATCAGCTTTAGTTAATATGACAAATAGATTTTTTTCAGATTTTGGCCATTGTATTTTTACTGATTCATTTTGCTGATTTTTTTTATTTATCCAATCATATTTCCACGATTTATTAACTTTTTCGAGACTGTCTATTTTTTGTAAATATTTATAATTAATGATTTTAGAATGAAGTGGAGCATTTTGCCAATATTTTTCATTAAATACTTTATGACTTTCAGTAAGTAGATCTTTTCGCTCCATCATAATGATGTCATTTGTGATTTGATACTGATATTCACCTGCGATTGGAATGTTCATTTTATAATTATTATTCTTCCAAAGTTCAGCTTCACTATTATATATTGGACCAAGCAAATTTTTCTGGAAATAATCGAGTTTGAATATTTTTTCTCCTTCATACAAGTAATTATAATTTCCTGACCCTTTAACTTTGATCATATAAGGTGAGATCTGATTCCATTCTTCATCAGATAATATTGGATCGTAATCAAATTTTGTTAACAATTTTTCAGGAAAACTAATCCAATATCGATAGCCTTTTTCGATCATTATTTTTTCACTCAGATAAGCACCGTCATTTAGTCTAAATACAAATGAATGCAAGCCTTCTTTGACTGGAAATACATAATTCTGTTTAGTTTTTTCAAAATATTGCCACAGATCATTGATTTTGAGCATGTAAGTTTTGCGCAATTTGTTATTATTTACGACAAAAGGGCTCAGCCAGGATTTTGTCTTGTCTTCGATGGCTTCTTTATGAATAAAAATATCTTTGCTCGACAACATCTGATGTAAGACAACTGTATCAAGCGGAAGGTGAATGAACTTGCCTTGGTCAATATTTTTCTTTTCAGTGGCTATATTTTTTTTAAAGAATCTATTTTGTTTTCTATAATTTTCAAATTCAAAATAGTAGGGTAGATCTTCTGCTTGAGATTTTTTAAACTGAGAATTATAAGCCAAGGCTGTTACATCTGCATTTTTTACTTTTTGGCTATCTTTGTCAGTGATGCTGATATTTATTTCTTTTTCTTCGCCGGGATAGACGACTGCTGGCAGATCATGATTAATTTTTAAAAATTCTGATGGCTTTCGGATCAAGAAATTATTTTTCTGAATGGTTTTTCCCCATTGATAATGTATGGCAATACTATAAGTGGAGTTTTTATTTATTTTTCTATTCAGTTGCCATTGATCTGCTTCACTTCCTTTTACTTTTCCATATTCGATTTGTTTATCTCCTTTATATAAGGTGTAATTAAAATCAAAAGGGAGTTTTTTTGAAATTTTTACTGAAAGTGAATCATCAGTACGTGAATAAATCGGATTTATACGCCTTGATTCTAATACTTTTTTTGAAGTATCTTGAGCGGTGAATAGTTGATATTTGAAAGTATTAGCATCAACTGATAATTTGTGAGGCAAGCTTACATAAAGAGTATTTTTTTTACCAAAATAGGAAGTAGTCTCTAACTGAGCATTTTTTTCTTTGTGTTTTGTGTCAAATTTGACTGTGTCTCCATCAATTTTGATCGAAGAATACTTTTCTAATCTTGGTGTATAAGTAAAATGTTCTGATTCTTTATTTAATGTTCCATCAGAAGCGATAAAGTCAATAGAAATATAATAACTAAACTTTGCATCAGGAAAAATATCTTTCGGTACTTCGATTTTTGTCTCACCGATCGGATCCAAAGGCATTTCTTTTTCCCAGATCAAGTCAGGAATAAAAGTATATGGCTTCCATACTTTACTTTTATAAAATTTTTCAATTTTTAATTTACAATTTATCCCGGGAACATTAAAGCCATTGAAATCCTTCGCTCTGGCATAAAAAACTGGATTTTCATTATAAAAATCATCAGACTGAGCTCTGAATTCTGTTTTATATTTTGGCAATTCATAATCCTCAAGATAAAAATCACCATACTTCAGCAATTTATTTCCTTGAGTAAATAAAATACAGTATTCTTCATCCAGATCAAGGTCAAGACTATCATGCAAGACAAATTTTCCAGAATATGCACCATCACGATAAGGATTTAAGTCAGCAATTTTGATAAGATCATCTTCATCATTATAAAAAGTATAATTTCCTCTATGAAAATCTCTATTGTATTCTTCAGTAAGATAAACTCTAACAGCTCCTGAGTTTTTATTTCCTTTTTTGTCTGTGATAAATGCTTTATAAAATACCGAATCTTGCGGACGGTATTTTGGTTGATTGGTCAAAACAAATCCTTCGCTGTCGGCAAGTTCAAAATAATCTTCATCGTATTCTTTATCCTCATCACGTTCAAATAGCTTCTTCCAACTAAATTTATTTTTTGTAAATTTTTCAGAAAAAACTATTTCCCAAAATGAAATCCCAGTGGCTGATTTTACTTCCAATATTCCTTTATTATATTTTTTTGAAATATAAACCTGCTCCTCAGCATTCCATTTTAATATTTTCCCGCCGAGTTTGACAGTCAGTTGACTAGAAAAATTTCCTTGATGGTCATAAAATGAAAATTTTTGCATTGCACCATTTGACCAATCCAACAAATAAAGATAATTATTGCTTTTGAGATGAAAATACATATCGTCATTTCCATTTCCTTTGACATCTATATAATGTCCTGGTTTTTCGTTTTTAATATTGTCATCGGATTGAACTTTTCTGACAAATTTTGTCAAAAATGTAGAATCAATTTCATATTTTGGATTTTCATACAAGATCTTTGCCTGCTGATCTGTAATCTTATATCTAAAAGAGAAATGCTGAGTAATTTCATTAGTCTGAGCCCATGAATCAACATTCATATAAATCAAAAAAATAACAAAAAATAGTTTAAATAACACTCTCATAAAACTACAATTAATCAACATATTTATATTCCTGTAAAATATAATCAATAAACATATGAATAGTGGTCTTCATTTAAGTTTTTTAATTCGCCTATTTATATTTGATAGCTAATAGCTATAGTTTTAAGCATTTAGTCGTGAGTCAATATTTGAACAAGTCATCGCCTATTTTTTAACTTTAACAACATAAGACGCAACATAATCCTCGCTTACTTGCACATGCAGATCATATGTTCCTTTGCTATTAAAAGTAATGTCGAATTCCAATCTTCCCTCTCCATTACTGATCAGAGCAGGCTTTCGCTTCACCTTTTCACCGATCCAAAGAGTTATATCCTCATCCTTGAACGCTTTATCTGTTATAAAGCTAAATCTTCGCGAAATGCCTTTTTGCATTTTCACTTTCAATGTGGAAGGCTGTGATGGCTTAAAGTCATGCTTGTAAGCTTCTTTGTAAATAACCGGAGCCAATATGAATTGCTCTAAACTTGTCTTTGTATCTGTAAGCAACCACTTATGATCCAAAGGATAATGATTCATTATGAATAAATCCGGATCAGATAAAAAATAATATTCATTGTATTCCGGCACATATTCATAAATATTAGGATCATAATATCCACTGGCGAAAGTAGCGTCGCATAAATACCATTTCCCGTTTAATTTTACAGCATTCCATGTATGATTAACACGAGCGGGAAATTCTGTATTGGATACTGGCGTCTTGCTATAGCCAATGATTAATTCGCATTCTAAATCAGCCATTTTCGCTAATTCATTGATCAAATACGCATAGCCTCCGCAAGTCGTCTTTCGTTGCTTTTCCAGCTTTTCAAATGCTATTGGAACCATGGATTTTTTCCAATTATTCAAGGCAAGGCTGTCATCCACATATTTTCGTTCTTTTGCTTGAATTTTTTTGTACATATCGTGGTCATAAATGATATTAGTACTTACCCAAGTAAATATGGATCGAAACTTTTCTACATCTCGATCCAGTTCAGACGTTAATTTGTATGACAAAATAGGCAAATTCTTAAGATCTTCTTTGTCATGCGAGTAAGCTATGCTATCAGCTTTCTGAAAATCAACTTCTTTAAAATCACTAATCTGTCCAAAACCTAACTGGCTAAGAAAACTAAATAGGGTTAATAAATATATTCTCATTAAAAAATGTTCTTGATGCGCTGCCAAATTGATTTTCTGGAGGAATAAAGTTTATTAGAACTAACTTCGCCAGTCATTATAACTATTTCTCCAAGTATTTCTGCATTACTTTCAATAGTAACGATTATATTTTCGCAATTTTCTTCGCTAACAATTAACTCTTGAGTTTCATAACCTATACCATTAAAAACTATTTTAGCTTTTGCCTTTGCAACAACTAATGAAAAATTCCCATCAAAATCTGTTGATGTCCCTGTTTTTGAGCCTTTTTGGACAACATTCACACCAATAGCTCCTTCTCCGCTTTCTTCGATGACTCTGCCAGTGATCACCATTACGGCATTATCTTCTTTTTTATCTAAATTATCTATCTTATCTGCTCTTCTATTCTTGGAAATTGAAATACCTGGATTTACACCATATTTTTTTGATTGAGATTGAACTTCGTGAATAGAAAACATAGATAGTATCAATGAACCGATTACACCAAGGTCAAGCCATTTAAACCTGGACGGCTTCTGAAATTCATTATAACTCCTTAACTGATTGGAATTGAACCTGCCACAGGTTTTGTTTTTCGAATTGCTAAAATACTCAATGATTTCACTATCACTCATTTTAGTGAAGTCAATGACTTCTTTTTGACAACTAAGGCAAAAGCCTCCTTTCTTTGTTTTAGAAAATTTATTGAAATCCTCAGAGCATGGATTCTTAATACTTAAGTCGAATGGCTTTTTCATATCTAGAAGAAATCTTTGATGCGTTGCCAAATAGATTTTTTGGAGGAATAGAGAAGACTTGTATTAACTTCTCCAACTGTAAGCAAACCTTTAATATCAGCATCTATATATACTGTCAGATTAGTTAGTTGATTTGAATCATATTCAATTTCTTGCGTCTGATACCCTATTCCACTAAATACTAATATTCCTTTTGGCTTATCCAATGTCAACGAAAAGTTGCCGTCAAAATCTGTAGCTGTGCCTTGAATTGTTCCTTTCAATACCACATTAACTCCTATTGCTCCCTCTCCGCTGGATTCCATCACTCTCCCCGTTATTGTATATTTCTCTGTTGTGGTCTCTAAGTTTGTGCTAATTTTTTTTTCTTCTTGTAATTCAACTTTTGGCTTCTTACTTATTTCATTCGTTTTTGCTTCAGTATTTAAAATAGATAGGAATGAAATTACAGCGAAAGTCAAGCAAGATCTAAATTTGCCAAATCTAGATGATTGGACGGGAATGTGATAATGTTTAAGTTGTGAGGATTTGAATCGGCCGCATGTCTTTTTAGTTGAAGCCTGAATATATTCAATGATTTCACTTTCAGACATATTTGTGAAGTCGATAACTTCTTTTTGACAACTTTGGCAAAAGCCGCCTTTCTCTGTAGGAGTGAATTTGTTGAAATCCTCGCCACAAGGTTGATTTATTTTTAGGTTAAATGAAGGCATTTGGATTAATTTTAAATATTAAAATCCATATAATATAATCAAATTATTATTAAATATAAATTTTCACCTCACAATAATTCCAACATAGAGATCATTATTAGCAAGCAAACAACTTTATGGACCTTTCATATTCTTAAATTTGGTGTCATTAAAAACAAGTTGATAAATTCCACCTTCATGGTCTCAATATAAATAGCTTTAAAAAAGAAATAATATTAGTTCTAAACCAATGAACTTGATAAAAACAATACTAAATTATACTTTTGCAACAGTAAATTAATATAATCAACCCCCACTATGAGCGACAGAAACCTATTTTCATTAGCATTTGCGATATTCTTCACATTAACTTTTCTAAGCTGCATTTCCCTAAGACTTCCGTTTATTTATTATCCATTGGATTATGGAGCTACTGGGTTTTTGACATTGTTTTTGTTGACTTCTTGGCTTTGCTTTGGCTTGGTGTATGTCAATCTGCCAGTGTTGAATTGGATTTATAAAAAATTTGAATTGGAAGTAAATCCTATCATTTTCTATCCATTTACGACTGTCTTTATATTGCAATTTTTGACGTTGGCGATAGGCTACTTGGAGTCAAGCTTCATGTTGAGTACAGGGGGCGACTGGATGTATTTGTATAAAGGTATTTCTAATAGTTTAGTCTTTATTTTAACAGGAAATATCACTGCTATCGTTACTTCTGCTATCTATGGATATAATAACAAGAAGCTTAAGCTTCAATATTAACCCTTACGTATTCAACATGAAAAAGCTTTTCCTAATTCTTTCAGTGCTTGTATTCATAAGCTGCGATAAAAATAAATTAGACAAAAAAGGCTTTGCTGTTGCCACTCCAGATATTTCAAATTCAAGCGATAATGTAGACATCAATGAAATTAAAAAAGATTCTCTTCTATTTGAAACTAGGCCAAGTCGAATCTTAAAAACTTATCATAAAGATCATCGCCTTACACCTATATTCAAAGTCAATCAAAGAAAAGACAATAAAGAAAGGTTTATAGGCTCATTGAGTGAGCATAACACCTATTACTATGATCGTGAAAATGAATGGAACGGAAATTATATGCCGGGTTTATCAGCCGTGTATGGTTATAATTTTGTTAATATTTCTCACTTTGACCACAGTCTTAAAAGTCGGAACAAATTATTTGAATCCCCAGTGTTGATTAGAACACTATATTATCCAGCTTTTTCAAAAGACACCTTGAATAGTTTACCCATCAGCAGGAATTATTACTTAGTGTCGGTTTATGATGAAGACACCAATAAAGATGGTTTTATTAACTTAAATGACTTAAGAAGATTATACTATTTTGACATCCATGGACAAAACAAAACCTTATTGATACCTGCCAATTATTCGGTAATGAGTTCTCAATATGATTCAGGATTAGATTATATGTACATTTATGCCAAAAAAGATGAAAATCAAAATGGCAAAAGTGACAGTAAAGAAAAATTTGATATTTTTTGGATTGACTTAAAAAATCCTTTGAACCGAGGAGTGCAATACGACTAAATAAACAACAGCATCGAAAAATTAAACTTTAATTCAAAAATTGAAACATCCTCGTATTCATAACACGTTTAAGCTGATACTTACCTTAAACTAAACACACTATGGGAATGAAATTCAGATATGCCAGACATACCAATAATCTGGCGTTAATTGAGAAATTTTATACGGAAATTATCGGCTTAAAAAAATTAGGCGAATTTGAAAATCATTCCAATTACAATGGAATTTTTCTAGGAAAACCTGAAAATAATTGGCACTTGGAATTTACTGAATCCAATGAACCTGCGATACACACTCCTGATGAAGATGATTTGATTGTATTCTACCTTGATTCTCAAGATGAAATTGATCGCATGCTCAAAAATGCAAGACAACTAAACGCTCCAATTGTCAAGCCTAAAAATCCATACTGGCAAAATCACGGAACAGAGCTTCGCGACCCTGACAATTATGGAGTGATATTAACTATACAATGACCTAAAAGGCCTCTTTGATTGAAAAATAAAATGCTCGATCTCCATTGGGGCCAAACCCAACATCCAACCTCATATTCAACCTGTCATCGGAAGTCATTCTAAACCTACCCCCTATGCCATAAACATATTTCATGTCAACAGTATTCATCTTGCTCCATTCGTCCGCTGTTTGGCCTAAACCTGCAAATGCGACCATTCCCAATCTCCACCATAAATGTCTTCTATATTCAACTTGAGTCAAGAAAGACTGATTGTCAATGTATTTATTTGCATGTTCGATTCCTCGTAAATCGTTTTTTCCTCCAATATTAGACATCATGAAAAACGGCAAACCTCCGCTTGAAGAACTGGCTTTAGCTTGAAAAGCCAATACATTCTTCCAAGATTGGATCTTCACATACTTCCTTGCGTCAAAAATGAATTTGGTAAAATCGCTTGAATTCGAAAATTGAGGATAATACATAAAGCTGGTTTCTAAATAATAACCTCCCGTAGGAAACAATGTATTGTCCCTAGTATCGTAAATTAGTTGAGGGCCGATGCCAAAATAAACTCCCGACTGGTTCATCAAATCATCTGCCAATTCGCTTTGATTATCGGCTGTCTTGACCTCCTTGATATCCGTTTTGAGAAAATCTGTCTTTATCCCTACAAAAAACTTGTCCTCAATAATTCTGGAAAAATCCGCTCTTAAATAAATATTGTTGGAAGTATAATCCAATGGCTCTTCCAACAACTCATCTCCAATGCCATAATAAGAATCCGGAAAATATTCATAAGCAGATTCTACATTAAGCATCCAAGTTTTTTTAAAGAACAAAGTACTCTTAAGCTCCAAAGCCAATTGATTCTTGCTGGAAAAACTTATTTCAGGAGTAATGCTGGATGGCCTATAATACTGATCGCTTTCCGGAGAACTATTATTAAACTTGATAAAACTAATTATCGCGTATCTAAATCCTGTCTGAGGCGCATAGCCAAGAGCTGGATAAGTAGTGATCGAGTACTTTTCTTTTTTTATAGTCAAATAATCAACAAGGTTCAATACCTTGTTGATCGCCGAGCTATCAGGCAAAGAAGATTCTGAATCAACATTGTCTTGACTAAAAGCCAAGGACACAGGCAGAATAAAAGCTAAAATAGATAAGAAATACTTCAATCGATCAATCATTGTTTTTATATTATTCTATAGCTTCTTAGTCGCAAGAATATCTATTACTTACAATTAAAGCTAAAAACAAAGATATGCCTATTTTATCTAGTCATCAACCAAAGCGAGTATTTCTTGACTCAATCCCCTTGTAATTAGGCTTTGATCAATTCTCTTCGCTCTACTTTCGCTTGAATATACTCTATCGCCTCTTGCGGATCATCCGTTACAAAAACCAATTTCAAATCATCTTTGGAAATAGTTCCTTCTTCAACCATTGTCCCTCTCACAAAATCCATCAATCCTTGCCAATATTCCGTTCCCATGCATACAATAGGAAAATTTCTGATTTTCTCTGTTTGAATCAATGTCAAGGTCTCAAAAATTTCATCCATGGTTCCAAAACCTCCCGGCATCAGCACAAAAGCGCATGAATACTTTATCAACATCACTTTTCTTGAGAAGAAGTACTTAAACTCGACCATTTTATCCAAATACGGGTTCTCATGTTGTTCCATCGGCAAAATGATATTGCAACCATAGGACTCTCCTCCTGCTTCCTTAGCGCCTCTGTTTGCCGCTTCCATAATACCAGGTCCGCCACCTGTCATTACTTTAAAACCATTATCGGCGATAGTTCCTCCCATTTCCATCGCCAGTTTATAATACTTATGATCTTCTCCAAATCTAGCCGATCCAAAAACAGTAATGCAATCGTTTATGCCTTTAAAGGCCTTGAAGCCTTTCAAAAATTCATTGGCAATTCTAGAGGTTCTTTTGTAGTCCTTGACTACTGATTGTGTTCCCTCCAATAAATTATAGTCATGATGTTTTTTTCCCATAGTTTAAAAATTTAAAGGTTTCAATTACCTTGATTAAAGAATATAATGTCTTGGGCTAAATGCTTTATTAATCATTAAAGACTTATATCCCTTTGAACAGTTCAAAGCTTTGCCCATACTTAGGAACGAAAGTATTCCAACCATATTTTGCATTAAGGACCTGAGCGAAGGTTTGTGAACTCTCTTTTTCTCCATGGACGACAAAAGTCATCTTTGGCGAAGATTCAAAACCAGATGTCCAATCAAGCAATTCCGATTGATCTCCATGAGCGGAAAGCCCTTTAACATTCTCAACTCGGCACATTACCGGAACCTCCTGTCCAAATATCCTCACGAACTTGTCTCCATCTATAATCTTACGTCCACGCGTGCCCTCTGCTTGAAAACCTACTATCAAAAGTGTGTCCTCCGTATTTCTTAGCCTATTATACAAATGATGCAAAATACGTCCTCCAGTCATCATTCCGCTTGCGGAAATGATGATTCCTTTGCCATGAAAGTTGTTCAATTCTTCAGAAGCTTCTTGGGATTGCACTATATTCAAATTCCTTATCAAGCCTCCAAAATATTTGTCCACAGTATAATTTTTTTTATTGATTTTATGATACTTGTCAAATTTCCTATACAATTCAGTAGCTCTAATCGCCATCGGGCTATCCATAAATATCGGAACTTCAGGAATCTCCTTATTGACAAACATCTGATTAAGCTCAATAAGAATATTTTGCGTTCTACCCACGGAAAATGCCGGGATCAAGACAACTCCATTTTTATCCATCGTTTCATTTATGATCTTATGGATATCTTCGTTGCTTTTGCGACGCTCCACCACTCGATTACCATATGTCGACTCTATGAATAATATATCCGCTTCCTTGATTTTCTCCGGTGGATATAAGATAGGATCTTCTTTTGGCCCTAAATCACCCGAAAAAACTATGCGCTTGGTTTGATACTCACCTCTCACGATAAACTCGACTATCGATGCTCCCAAAATATGTCCGGCGTTATGAAAGACTATGCTTATTCTTTCGGAAACATTCACAGTCTTGCCAAACCCAAAACCTCTGAGCAAAGGCAAAACCTTCTTTACATCAGCTGTATTGTATAGCGGTTGGGGGTTGTCATGCTTCGAATAGCCTTTTTTCCTTGCGAACTCAGCCTCTTCTTCTTGCAGTTTGGCTGAATCTTTCAACAACAACTCCAACAAATCCACTGAGGGCTCTGTGCAATAAATATCCCCTTCGTAGCCCGACTTCACTAGCTTTGGCAAATAACCGCTATGATCCAAATGAGCATGCGTAAGCACTACCAAATCCACTTCAGCAGGGTTGAAAGGAATATCATCCCAATTCTTAAGCCTTAATTCTTTAAGTCCTTGAAAAAGACCGCAATCCACTAAGATTTTTTTATCGTCAATTTCCAGTAAATATTTGGATCCTGTCACCGTCTCAGCTCCTCCAAAAAATCTCACACGAACATCCATAATCTTATCGTTTAATTCAAAAAAAGAATTCAAAAAGTTAAATAATATTTTAAGGTATTATTTTTTACTCAATAATCATTCAATATGTTTCGCATTATTTCACTAAAGTTTATTGCACAAAAAAAGGGCATGTGATGCATGCCCTTTTAGTATCTAATATTAATTATTCTAGAAAGTAAATCCTAAGCCAATATTAAAGTTGAAATACGACAATGTTGAAATATCATGGGCATTATAAAAAACAACATTCCATTTCGCTTTGGCGATCAAACCTACATTAGAATCAATTCCAAAAGGAACATACACTCCAACTTCAGGCGTAATGCCAAATCGCCACTCCTCATCAGCTACATACACGTATCCAATATCTGTTCTTGTCTCAGCGTAAACCACTCCAACTCCTAACTTTGCATACGGCTGTATAAAGGCATCAGGAAGAAAATAATAGCCTCCAGTTACCATTATCGGCAATGTATAAATTGAATTGGACTTTACCCCTGTGATATCAGACCCTTCTCCAATATGGTAAGTCCTTCTTGGGAATTTTTCATAAAATCCATTCCAACCAATGGATCCACCCAATGTAATCTTATCCGTCATAAAAGCTTCTCCACTTACACTGAAACCACGCGTTCCATATTTGCTTACAAAATCTCTTGCTTCGCCTGTTGTCAATCCCATCTGGTAATCCACCGACCATATAGCTTGCCGCGTTGGCGGTGTATAATCATTGTACGTCAAAGGCTGATTCTGTTGCGGCTCTTGTGGCTGATTTTGATCAGCGGAAAAATTTTGAGCATTAGCCATGCCCAAAGTCATCAAAATGATCGAAAATATACTTGCTATCTTTTTCATCTTACTTTTTATTATTTGGGCTGTTTTTTATCTAAATATGGTGATTGCTCGAACGCTTCGTTGATTCCTCTTTCGATGCGATCATAATTGTACTGATTATTGTTTGAAAGCAAACCAGTTACAATAGCCTGCCATCTAAACTTAAGCTGAGAACCTTCAGGAGGCGGGCCGGAATTGTCCACGCTGTTTATGTTAGGATTTTGAGCATGGAACAACTGAAATTGTTGCCAAGAATCCCCATCAGCCATTTCAAACATTAAATAACCCGTTTCATAAGTATAAGCATAAGTATAACCAGGGTTCCAAGGGTAGTATGGCGGATACCATCCTCCCCACCAGTACCAGTAGCCAGGTCCGTACCAAGGGAGCCAACCTACTTGTGTAGTTTTGGTTACTACAGCAGCTGCATTTACTCCAAAATCGGGATTGTCTTCTCTTGGAACTTCAGTATAGCCTTTTGCTAAAAACCCTTCTCTGATTTGAGCTAAAATCTGGTCATTCCAACCACCCTTTTCATAAAATTCTTCAGGATCAATTATATTGTCTTTTCTATCAATCAATTTCACTGAATCCGTAAGAGAAAAAGTAGAATAAGTGTACGTGCTATCCGGGAAGAAATCCGTGTCGTAATTCGTTACAGTTGTAAAAGTTTCATCAAAAGTCCTTCCATCATCAATCGGGTAACATCCCAAAAGCATAAAGCCTAAGAGAGCAACCCAGGCAAAACTCCTTAAATTTTTCATCATAAAAACAATTATATAAAAACACAAAACATTCTTTAAAATCAGACTAAAACAATATCAAAAACAAAGACAAAAAACTCAATCTATATTCTGTCCTTAAATAAGCTATCCTTTAATTTTTCTACAACTATAATAGGACTATCCCCCCTTGAATATTTAAAAACATCTTAGACTTCTATAAATAATTATACAAATCACGATTTTCGACAAGAAATTATATCCACTGCATTATACGCATCAACTTTTATGCAACTTTGATAATTAATAGAATATTTATTCTCAGCCGCCCACTTAAAAAATGACTCTCTAGAAATGTTATCAATGGTGCTAATAACAATCATCCCGTTGTCATTAAGATAATGATGTATTTTATCAAGGATCGACTTTACATTTCTATCATGTCCCCCTATGAATACAGCGTCAGGCCTAGGCAGTTCGGATAAATCCAAATCTAAAAAATCACCGATAATAGATTTCACCCCCGGGATTCCTAAATTCCGAGCATTTTTTATTAATAGATCCTGACACTGTTCTTCTCTTTCAAAACCAATGACTTTCAGTGCTGGAAACTGTCTTTTAGCTTCAAGACTTAATGATCCCGTGCCGTAACCCACTTCCCAAAGGCATGATTTGCCTTCAAGGTGCAATGCATGCAAAGCAGTAAGCCTGACTGGCATCTTGGTGATCTGATTGCGACTCCCATGCATTCCTTTCAGATCCAAGTCTGCAATACCAAAATCATGGTACTTATGATATTTCTTTTGAAGCAATACGCAATTCAATTCCTTAAAATTCAGGTCTTGGGCTTCCTGTATTTCCAAATGTCGAATACGCTCTCCTTCCACGCCCAGATTTTCACCAACGATCATTTGGTAATTATCATAACCGTAATCCTGCATACGATTCGCAATTTGGTCCGGCGAATAATTTTTGTCTGTCAAAATCCCTATCAATGAACGTTGATCCAGCAAAACTTCATCCAATACCTCCCAGCCCAAACCACTAAGGTTGATATTTGTCAAGCGATTGTAATTGGTGTACGTTTTATGACATAAAGTCAATATGATATTTTTTTGGGCAAAAATTTGAATTCTATCCTTGGAAACATTTTCAAGTAAATAACTGCCAATACCATAAAACCATGGATCTCCATAAGTGAAAATCACTATATCTTCTTTCTCTTTCAAGATGTGATCCAATGAAATATCTCTTTCATTATCCAAAAGATTCCACTGGTAATCTTCTCTTAATAAATCCCTTACCGATTCTTTTTGCTTCTCGCTGCCAAAAAAAACTTTATTCTTCTGCACTAATAACCTTACTTCCTCATTAAAATTTCTGTCGTCAGACGCAGTAATGCCGACTACATTGATTTGGCCCATATCTAATTCCCTTTCATTTGTTTGTCCAAATTAAACGAAAAATATTACTTTATGGATATTTATTTTCCAAAAATGATCATACTCTCCGTAAAAAAATAAATTGCTTAGCAATCTGGCGAATATATAAATATTAATCTTTGAAACACTATGAATCCATTGCTAATGAGAAGTAAAAACTCACATTCATTCACTTTCAAATCATTTGCATCAAATCACTTTTTTTGAACTAAATAAACTTGATGACCATTGGGGTCTCTTAGCTCTAAAAACCGTTGTCCATCAAATGCTATAATACCTTCTTCAGAAACATTCATTTTTTTAAATTGTGCTTTTTTGTAGAGCTTTTCCAAATCCGGTACTTCTATGATCGTTTGCAAATTCCAGAAATCATTGTTTTGAGTATCCTTGGGATAAAGCATTCCACCTTCCGGTCGCAAATATTCTAAAAATTCTACCCCTGAATGTCTATCAACATTTTCGCTCGCTAAGCCCGTTATTCTAACTTTAGAATATCGAACTCCGTTCAAATGTTCTTGCTCTTTGCCATAATTGAAACTTCCTCCCAACACATTCAAACCAATAAAGTCCTCATAGAACTTCAAGCTTGTATCAGTATCAATCACCGCAATTGCGGTATGGTCAATACCCATGAATAATTTTTTGGATTTCGCATGCCAATTTGACTTTCCCTTACCTTTAGGAAAATAGATTAACTCTAATGGATGGTTATCAGGATCCCTAAAATAATAAGCGGAAATTCCCGAAGCTGCTTTGTTCCATTTAGGCAAGGTTTGAGGTGCATTGGATATCCGCCCTGCATTCATCTTTGTCAACTTGTCGAAAGCCTTATCCATATCACTAACAACTATTGCCAAATGCTGAAATATCACATCATTGCTTTTTGCATCAAATGGAATTGGTCTTCCTTGAGGCGATAAAAATTGCTTTAACGTTAATGATGATTCTCCTAACTTTAACTCAACCTCTCTAATCACGCAATTAAATATTTGCTCAATAGCTTCGATTTCATCTCCTTGGTATATTTTATCAGATACAACTTCGCAATCAAATGCGTCTTGATAAAACTTCAAGCTTCTCTCCATGTCGGAAACAGGCAGTTTTACTGTAATCACATTTTGAGACTTCGATTCAAAGGCTCCGACAAATAAAACAACAACTAGCGTGATGACATATTTAAACTTTTTCATTATTATGTTTTTTTACATGAAGATAGAATTC
Organism: Aureibacter tunicatorum; assembly: GCF_036492635.1. Taxonomy (GTDB): domain Bacteria; phylum Bacteroidota; class Bacteroidia; order Cytophagales; family Cyclobacteriaceae; genus Aureibacter; species Aureibacter tunicatorum. The sequence continues at coordinate 257,889 of NZ_AP025307.1, read as the reverse complement.
ACTAGCAATCAACATTCCTGCTATAGGAACAAACATGTATATCCAAAAAGAGTAGTAAACTCCCGCTGGAAAAGCGCTTGCGAATGTTCTAGCGGGATTCATACCAAAACCCGAAATAGGTCCAGAAACAATTACATAGCACATCACTAATACTCCTGCAATTATTTTAGTCCAGTTTTTCAAGACTTTGGAATCCGAAGTAAACAAAACCATGCACATCATGATAAATGCTATGGTCAATTCAGTAATGGCCGCTGGAATAACGCCATATTTACCAGGAACAGTGATAACATAAGTAACTGGAGCTGTGATCAACATCTTACCCAAAATCACTTTCATTATCACAACACCGAGCAAACCTCCTATGAATTGAAACAAAATATAAAAGAATGTGTCCGTCAAGTTAATCTTACCCAATCTGAACATCGTAAGCGTAACCGCAGGGTTGATGTGAGCTCCCGATGGGCTTGTTACCGGCGAATAAAATATAATCAACGCAGTCACTCCCATTGCAAAGCCCATGATATACAATTTGTGATTCAAGGCTGGAACCAGGGCTGAATACGGAGAATCCGGAGATGCCAGATGGGCCCAAAAAAAGCATGCAGATACCATAAAAAACGCAAGCCCTAAAGCTTCCATTAAATAGAGTTTATAATTTTCCTTGAAAGTAGAGACAATTGATCTCATGCTGTTTTTTTTCATTAAACACAAACGGTGATTAAGTGTTCACATCTGAGATCAATGAAAAAAGAATGAAGTTGTAAATAAAAAAAAAGTGTTGACTGGAAAATCAACACTTTTACCCAAAATCAAAAACAGAACATAAATTTCAAATTATATCTAACCCAAATACATTCTTCTCATTTATATTCTTGCTTTTTATACAATTCTAGCTTGCAATACCCTATTTAATTATACATTTTTTTTAAAGTATAGATTTCTTCATACAATATTTCATTTAAATAGTTCGTAAATACAAGGGCGCAGTAATAGTTGCGCCTGTCCAATGTTACTACTAATAACCCATGACTAAAATCATAGTCTCAGTTTAAACACTTTTATAACCAAAAATTGTAAATGGAAATTATTAGCAATTTTATTGCGGCTTTCGCCGACTTCATGTGGGGCACTCCCATATTAATACTTCTCTTAGGGGGAGGATTCTTTTTCCTTGTTTATTCAGAATTTATACCTTTCAAACACTTCGGTCATGGAATCAATGTGCTAAGAGGGCATTATGACAACCCCAATGATCCCGGAGAAATAAAACACATTGGAGCATTGGCAAGTTCTCTAGCGGCTACTGTCGGCATGGGTAATATTAGCGGTGTGGCTCTGGCTATTTCAACAGGAGGGCCAGGAGCTCTATTTTGGATGTGGATGAGCGCTTTGCTTGGGGTCGCTACGAAGTATTTCACCTGCACGCTTTCTGTGATGTATCGTAAAACTGAAAAAGATGGCCATGTTGAAGGCGGGCCTATGTACATTATCACTGAAGGACTATCGAAGAAATGGCATCCGCTGGCGTATTTATTTTCTATCGCTGGTTTAATGGGCACATTGCCTATGTTTGAAGCTAATCAACTTACCGAAGTAGTCAGGGATTTGGTATTAATTCCCAATGGAGTGATAAGTGAAAGCTCTATCTCTTCTTCGATTATCATCGGAGCGATGATAGCGGGACTGGTAAGTTTGGTAATTTTCGGTGGATTGCAAAGAATCGCTAAAGTTGCTTCCAAAATGGTACCCTCCATGGTAATCATTTACATGATCGCCGTTTTATATATTTTATTATCCAACTTCTCTCAGATTCCTGCGAGCTTTATGTTGATCATTGAAGATGCTTTCACAGCCAAATCAGTATTGGGCGGAGCTTTGGGAAGCATAATAATAACGGGTGCGAAAAGAGCCGCATTTTCAAATGAAGCGGGCATAGGCACAGCGCCAATGATGCACGGAGAAGCTAAGACGAACGAGCCAGTGCAAGAAGGCCTCGTAGCTATGCTAGGCCCAGTAATCGATACAATAATTGTTTGCACGCTTACAGCCTTGGCCATCATTATCACTGGCGTTTGGAAATCCTCGGAAATGAACGGCGTATCGTTGACCGCTTCGGCATTTAATAGCGCTATGCCTGGATATGGGAATTATGTCTTGACATTATGCGTAGCCATTTTCGCGATGACAACCTTATTCACATTCAATTACTACGGATATAAATGTTGGGGATTCCTTTTTGGGAAAAAATACATTTTCATTTACAACTACATATATATCGTCGCTATTATCATAGGTTCTATTTTCAGCATTGACGTTATAATCAATTTAATCGACGGCTCATACGCGGTCATGGCTATTCCGACAGTAACAGCAGGAATACTATTGGCCCCTAAGGTAAAAGAAGCCACCAAAGACTATTTCCGTCGTCTGAAGCAAGGAGAAATCATTAAGCATAAATAATCTGTCAAAGCCATTTTCACATGAAGATGGCTTTATTTTTTCAATGACATCCACAAAGCATCCAATCCTTCGGACATTTCATTTTCATTAAGCGAAGCAAATCCTAAACGTATGCCTTCCCAATCATTAAGTCCAAAAAAATTGAAATGATTCGAGTCAGGCAATAGCCAATTCTTTCTGGCCATATTTAATTTCGCTTTTTGCAAGTTTACCCCGTTTTTACTTTCCAACCATACAGCCATTCCGCCATTCGGCTCTTTAAAGTTGAAAAATGAAGCAAACTCCTCTTCCAATCTGTTGATTAATGAGATTTTTCTATTCTGATACGTTTTTACAGACTTATTTATATGCTTGCTTATAACACCATCTCTTAGCAAATGGGCAATCGATCGTTCTAAAACATTATCGCCTTGCCTGTCTAACATTATTCTTTCTTTCTCGATCAAGGAAATCAACTCTTTTGGCGCTGAAATAAAACCTACTCTAAAAGCTGGAGCTATCATTTTCGTAAAGCTTCCCAAGTATATTACATGACCATTTCTATCCAAGCTTGCTAATGGCAAATATGGACTTCGTTTGAAATGAAAATCATAATCGTAATCATCCTCCAAAATAAAAAGACTGTGCTTTTCCGCTAAGTTCAATAATTTCAATCTGCGCTCAGGACTTAATGTTGCCGTAGTTGGATGATGATGATGCGAAGTAACATACACTCCTACAATTGTTTTTTTCTTGCATGCCTCTTCGAGAGCATCTATATCCATTCCTTCTTTATCCACTGGAATACGCTCCAAACATGCTCCAGCATGTTGAAAAGTTGCGTCAGCGCCAAGATAATTACTCTGTCCAACGGCGATAAAATCCCCTTTTTCAATCAATAAATTTGATAGCAGACTCAAAGCCATCTGGCTTCCTCTTACAATTGCGATCTCTTCCATTTTTCTTGACAGGCCTCTGGTTCTATTCAAAAATATAGAAAGCTCTGACCGCAGCATTTCATCTCCTAAAGGGGAGGCATAACCAAACAATTTTGGCTTTCCAATGCTAGTCAGCAAGCTTTTATATTCCTGTCCTAATAATTTCATAGGCGCTAACCTTGAATCAGGCAGGCCTTCGTCCAAAATATGCGCAAATGAATAAGAGGAGTTATGCCTGATATAATCAGCTTTGTTTTTAATAACAAATCCACACTTTTCATTTTGAAAATGATTTGCTTCTATACTATCCAAAGGCTTGGGATTAATTTCTGGCAAGTTATACGACACGAATACTCCGCTTCTTTCTTTTTTAAAAAGCCATCCTTGACTTTCAAGCTCGTCAAGAGCGAGAGCTAATGTCATTCTATTCACACACAACTTTGAAGACAAAAACCTAGTGGAAGGAAGTTTCATCCCTTTGCTCAATATACCGAAGGATATCATGCTGATGATCTGTTTCTGGATTTGCAAATGCAAAGAGTCCCCACTGTTTCTATCTATTGTAACTAATTGTTCAAACGGCATAACTGGTATAGTCAGTTTCTTAAAATTGGTATAGATGAATTGACCAGTAATTAAACAAATTTACATTATAATTAAAACATTAATACCAATGGAAAGTAAAGAACAAGCGCATATAGTAAAAAGAGGAAAGCATAAATCCACTCACGACTGGAATGAAATTTCCAAAATTCTAGACGACAACTTCATTGGCCACTTTGTAAGCATGCGAGGCGATATCCCTGTCGTATTGCCAAGAGCCTATGGAAGAATAGGCAAAACCATCTATACCCATGGCGCTCAAAAAAACGGACTTATGAACGCAAATATAAAGGACAATTATGCCTCAATGACTGTCACATCATTGGATGGACTGATATTGTCAAAATCCGCCTATCATCATTCCATTAATTATCGATCGGCGGTGATTTTTGGATCGACTAGAGATGTGGAAAACGATGATGAAAAAATTCAAGGCCTCAAAGCAATTTCAGACCATATGCTTAAGCAACGATGGGAAGACTCCAGATTTCCCAATGAAAATGAATTAAAGGCTACTAAAGTCATGGCCATTGATATTGAATACTTCGTTGCCAAGATAAATGATAAAACCGACCCGGGAGATAATAAAGAGGATTTGGATTTAGCGATTTGGGCTGGTATTATTCCGACTTCCACTCATTACGGTAATCCTCAAAGAGCTGAATACTGCTCTCCGGAAATCAACTTGCCGGAATATATGTCAGAACTATTTGAAATGCAAAATACTTGATAATTAGCATTTCAAAACAAGGTTGGCAACATTACACAAGTAAAGATAGTTATGTGAAAAAAGATCGAAATATGAACATTAAATATTTTGCCAAAATCATAACTATCTTTTTTCTTTCATTTCTTTGCGCCAATATTTCTTATGCGGGTGACAAGGAGAAAACTAAAGAAAGAAAACAAGAGCGAAGACAACTTAGTCCAAACGATATCAAAGCATTTATCTTCCAATGGTACGCGAATATCGATCATCGAAGAGCAAAAAGAGATTTGCTTCCCTACATGACCGAAAATGTAAGAATTACAGGAAGAGGTATATATAAGAAAAGTGAATTCAGAAAATGGTATAGAGAGTATAAAAAATCTGTCGTCAAAGGCAAGCATTATATTCAAAGTATCCAAGTAGATGGCTCAGAAGATCAGGGATGGATGGTTTTTGTCAACTACAGATGGGTAGCTGAATTTGAAGATGTTGAAAAAGGGACATTAGACGAGCAATATTACGAGGAATGGGTATTGGAATCAAAACATCGACAGATTAGAATATATCAAGTCAACACATTGAATAATCCACCTGCGATTAAATAATAAAAAGATTGTTCCTGAGGGAAATTTGTCATAGTTTGCTTATAGCTAACAAATAAATAACCTAATGGAATATTGCAATCTTGGGAAAACCAATTTGAACGTATCCAAAATTTGCTTGGGCACAATGACATTCGGAGAGCAAAATACGCTTGAAGATGGGTTTGAGCAAATGGATTACGCTCAAGAGCAAGGTATCAATTTTTTTGACACAGCAGAATTATACGCTGTGCCTCCCAAACCAGAAACTCAAGGAAAAACAGAGGAAATCATTGGCGAATACTTCAGCCAAAGAAATTGTCGCGATAAGATTATTCTAGCGACAAAAGTTACAGGACCAACAGTAGACTGGATTAGAGATGGAAAACCATATGACAAAAAAGCCATTCTATCGGCTGTTGAAGGTTCATTAAAACGTCTTAAAACAGATTACATTGACTTGTATCAACTACACTGGCCAACACGACATGTATACCAGTTTACGAACTTTTTCAAGGAACAAGTTAACTTTGATACTAATCAAGTAAGCGATCATATTCTGGAAGTTATTCAGACGATGGAAGAGCTTATAGCTCAAGGAAAAATTAGACATTACGGACTCTCCAACGAAACTGCATGGGGAACCATGAAGTATCTTCAAATTGCTGAGAAAAACAATCTAAAAAGCCCTGTTTCTATTCAAAATGAATATTCACTGCTTTGCAGAAAATTCGAACCGGATTTGTCGGAAGTTTGCGCGGCTGAAAGTGTCGACTTGCTTGCTTGGTCGCCATTGGCCACTGGCTTGCTTAGTGGAAAATACAAAAACGGAAAATATCCTAAAGGCTCAAGACTGGACATTAGTCAAGGCGCTCGATGGAGGCAAACAGATAATTGTGAAAGCGCTATTATAGCCTATGAAAAAGTAGCTGAAAAACACAATTTGAACTTTGCCCAAATGTCGATAGCGTTCACGCTTCAAAGGCCTTTCAAAACAGTTTCAATTATAGGCGCCACAACGATGGATCAATTAAAAAGCAATATTGACGCTATCAATTTAAAGTTGTCTGATGATGTGATGAACGACCTTTCCGAAGTCAGAAAAAAATATCCTATAGTATTTTAAGATGCTAGATTCCGCTGAGGTATTCTTCAGCGGAATTTTTATTTGAAATTGAAAGTATAAGCCATAGAAAGGTTGAATTGATAAATTGTGCTATTGTCAAAATAATTTTTTCCTAAATAATCAATTTTATAAGCGACAACTCTTGAATAAATAAAATCAAATTCTAATTCAAAATTTCCTAGAGCATAACTTGTTCCCAATAACATAAAGGGGCTAAAATTGCTGAAACTATTACCTATATCCTCATTTAAGATGGCAACATCGTCTTTTGGTAAAACATCATAAAGTGTTTTGTGATCAATAATAGAAATTCTACCACCAGCGCCAGCCACAAGATTTAAATTTTTCACAAAACCTAAAGGTATATCTACTTTCAATGGAAATGATATATTGTATAGTTTATTATTATTTGTAGATAAAGCACCCTGACTACCTTTTACATAATAATCATATTCATACTGAGTGAACTCTATTCCAAATCGAACTGCTCCATACTTGATTGAAGTTCCTAATAAGAATCCATAGCCATTTGATTTATCTACGCCAATAGTGTATTTATTGTCATTCGTTTTGCTTTGTGCAGAACTAATCGAATAATTTTGCAATCCGCTGTAAATAAACAACTGAAGCTGATGATCCTCCTTTTCCACTTTAATTGAATCTTTAGCTACTGCAACGCTATCCATCTCAATTTGCCCATAGATCTTTGTTGAAATAACAGTAAAAAATAGAGAAATAAATAAAATAATGCCTTTCATAATGATAAGATATAATGTCATTATCTTGACCAAAAAAAAGGCATTTTGTTTAGTATAAATATAAATATTAAATTTAAAATATTGAAGAGCCCGTCTTTGCGCTAAGCATTTCCAAAAATTTCATCCCTTTAGCTGAATTGCCATTTGCATTCAACTTCGGACTCCAAACAGCCACAGAATAAATACCGGGATTCACTGCAATTATACCTCCGCCAACTCCACTCTTGCCGGGCAATCCAACTTTGTAAGCGAATTCACCTGCTTCGTCATAAAAACCGCAAGTTTGCATGATAGCATTTATTCTCCGAGAATTGATTTCTTTAATCATCTGCTCGTTTGTCAAAGGAATCTTCCCTTTATTGGCGAACAATAAAAATGCCTTGGACAACTCTTGGCATGACATTTCCATAGAGCATTGATAGAAATAAAAGTCTAATACTTCTTCTACATCATTTTTTATATTTCCAAAGGCTTTCATCAAGTTAATAAGCGCTGCATTCACATAAGCGTGTTTTTTTTCGGATAGGAATACCTTAAGATTAAAATTAACAGGCCCTCCCATCAAATTTTCGACAAAAGCAGATAATTCATCTTTAGGATTTTTGAAAATACTGATTAGAACATCGCATACTACCAGAGCCCCCGCATTAATCAATGGATTTCTCGGGATACCCTTTTCATGCTCTAACTGCACCAATGAATTAAACGGATCTCCTGAGGGTTCAACACCTACTCTACTCCAGAGACTTTCACCCATATTCTTGAATGCCAAAGCCAATGCGAAAACTTTTGAAATACTCTGAATTGAAAAACGTTCTTGATAATCACCTGTATAGCACTCCTGTCCTTCTACTCCAGTGATGTAAACGCCGAATTTTTCAGGAGACACTTTCGCTAATTCTGGAATATAACTAGCGACCTCTCCTTTGTCTTCAAACTCAGCCAGTTCGTGTATAATTTCATCCAATACCGATTGATAATTGATGTCTTTCATGGCAAAAAAATGTATATTAATGACTTTATAGTATGAATCTAATCCAACAAAAAAAGTTTTTAGATATTATAATTTGCAAATCGTCCACATAAATTTATCAATAAAATATGAAATATTTTTTAACATTACTGCTTACAATTTCTTCTTTTTATTCATTTTCCCAAAGCATCGTTCTAGAAGATCTGGAACATAAGAGCCAGATACTCAATTCAAATGTAAAATATAGTGTTTATCTGCCTGAAGGTTATAATTCTTCAAAGATGAAATATCCAGTAGTCTATTTGTTACATGGCTACACTGGATCAAATACCAATTGGGTTCAAAAAGGAGCTATCAAACAGACCGCCGATAGAATGATAGAATCAGGAGAGTTAAGTCCTTGCATCATCATCATGCCAGACGCAGGGAATTGCTATTACCTAAATGCTTCAAATGGAAAATGGAGCTACCAAGACATGTTCATCAATGAGTTCATCCCCTACATTGAAAATGAATATAGCATAAGAACTGAAAAAAGCTACAGAGCAATCGCTGGTCTATCAATGGGAGGCTTTGGCGCAACGATGATTAGCACTAACCATTCTGGTTTATTCGGTTCTTCAGTCGCTCTAAGCGGAGCTTTTTGGACAGATGAGCAATTGATTTCATTGGATCAAACTACTTTCAATGAACGGTTCGGAGATATGCTTGGAGATGATCTAAAAGGTAAAAAAAGAATTACCTCCAACTGGAAAACAAGCAACCCTTTACATGTATTCACGAACAGAAACCCCAATGATTTGAATCAAGTAAGATGGTATTTTGATTGCGGAGATGATGATTTCCTATACGAAGGGAATTCAATGATGCATATCATTATGAGAAAAAGAGGAATCGAGCATGAATTTATCATGAGAAATGGTGGACATGATTGGGAATACTGGCGAACAGGAATCGTCAACGGTCTCAAGTTCATCAATAAGAGCTTTATGAACTAAATAAAAAAGCTGACAGTTTATATTACCTGCCAGCTTTTATTTCTATAAATAATCCTTATGATCAAGGGCAGTTTCCGATATTCACATTATTTAGGTTATTGACATTAGTCGGCAAATTAGCGTCTACTCCCGTACCAAAACAATTGCCTCCTCCATCAATAAATCCGTTGGCACTATTAGAGCTGGATATAGCATAGCGATTATTACGCTTGAATTCTGTGCCTGTAAGCCTCAAGCTTGAATTGCTTAAGAATATAGCACCTCCAGCATACCCACTATACACTGTTGTATTTTGCAGGAACGTACAATTCAAAACTTCCAAATTATCATAGCGAACGTAAATAGCGCTACCATTGAAATACGTAGAGTTTGAATTGAACGTGCAATTCTCAAACTTAGGAAAACCTCTGTCATTGAATACTGCTCCACCATCTACCCTAGCTGAATTATTTTCAAAAACGCAATTTACAAATTGAGGATAGCCATTACTTATGTGAACAGCGGCCCCACGATCTGTTGTAAAATTATTTCGGAAAACAACATTGCTTACAGTCAAACTCGAATTATCAATGTCAAGCGCGCTATTTCCATTGGCACCTCTTACTGAAAAGCCATCCAATAAAGTTTCGCTATCAAGTCCATCAGCTTTAATAATCGGTCCGTTCAATGTGTTATCACCAACCATAGAAGTTGTATAAGCAGTTAAATCTCTTTGGGTAAGAGAGTTTTCATTTCCAGCAAAACTTCCGTAAACTTCTAAACCTGTCCTTAAAACCAAATAGTTATCTCTGCCTGTGAATGAATAAACTCCGCTTTTCACCCACACTTGATACTTTTTGCCTTCAGCTACAGTTTTTTGAAAAGCCAAATCTATACCTTCTTGAATCGTTCTTTTTGCTTCCAGCCAACTTAAACCATTGCCAGAACTAGGCTTGCTACCGTCCACATAAACCACATCCAAATTCTGAATGATTTCTAATTTGAAATACTCTCCTGTAATTGCTGTAAATGGTTCGCTTTCTAAAACCCAAGTAGATAAAGCTGCATTCCACTTTTTCATTTCATAAATTACGGGGTCGGAATAATCAAAATATAGTGGAATCGAATTCGAAGGAGCATTTGGATCAGATTCCACAACGACTCTTGTCGCCGGAGCTGGAAATTGATGCTCATATACTTTGTCACCAATCAACTTTTGAGCGTCATCATAAATCGAAAACAAACCATTTTCCTGAGTTCCATTGCCGCTAAAAGCTCCTTGATAATAAAATACAATTGGTCCTGCGTCCAAATATATTCCCATACCAACGTACCCAAAGTCAGACCTATTATAGCCGACAGACTCTACCATATGAAGCGCTAAACTCTGCACATCATTTTCAATGATCGCTGATATTGGCAACGCATCGGATTCGTCTATCCATTTGGCCATTGACGAACCCTTTTTTGGGACAATAGCAGCCATTGGGTACATAGGATCACTTTTCCAATCTGGACTCCAAGAAGTATCTGTGACCTGCAAGCCCGCTTCCAAAACTTCAAAGGTTGATCCACTGGGAACTTGCAAATACAAAGGCTCAAACACCAACTCGGCACTTGTAGCAGAAGAAATCTTAGGAAGAGCAATTCTAACAGCAGGCGAAGCATCTATCGTATAAACCAAAACTAAAGAGTCCACAAAAGGGTACCAATCATTGACTGATTGGCTTCTTGAAGCACTTGCTGTTAATGCTTCGCCTACTAAGTCAGTTTTATATATGCTGGACGAAAAACTTATCTCGCTGGATAAATTAACAGGCGAATTCATTTCAGTATTGGATTTGCATCCAAAACTTGAAACAATACTCAACACTATGAAAAATTTTAATATCGTCCGCATATCTAAGAATAAATTATTTTATAATAATTGTGTAAACATTATCATCTACAATCTGTGCCTCAACTGATGGATCTCCGTCTGTATATTCTACAGTACCCAAACCTTCATCCTTAAAAGAGTGAATATTAATTGCAGTTCCTCCTTCATACAAAACAATATCATCAGGTACAGTGAATGACTTTGCATTTGGGTCCAAATAATCAAATGTGCTAGGAAGATATATTTCATAGAACTCATCTTTGTCATTTGGATCAGAGTTATTCACTTTCAAATACGTAAACTCATTTCCTGCATTATCCTTAATAATCACGCTATCAGCAGCAGACACCCAATCCGTACCATCAAATTTTAAAGCTGCGATAGAAAAATATGAATCAACAGTGATAATCTCATCTTTTCCAATTGCAAAGCCAACATATCCAAAGTCCTTCAATGGAATATCTGTATTATCAACAAATGTCAAATTCAAAGTAGTGATTTCTCCATTTGCGGCAGCGTACTTATGCGCCAAAGGCTCTGAGACAAAGCTTTCGTATTTAGAACCTTTTTGGGGTATATTAGCTACAATATTTCCCGACGCATCCTCTTTAATAACAGCAGAGATCAACTCGAATTGATCAAATACTCCTTCAATGTAAATTGGCTCTATAGTCAATACATCTCCATAGTATACACCTTTGCTTTCAACCGTTTGGCTAGTGCCTACTGCAGTATTCGCATTGTAAATTTGATATTCAAATACAACTGAAACATCATTACCCCACCAAGATACAGAGCTTGTAGCCGCTGATCTACTAGCTGATGCGATATCCTCTACTTCATCAATGTTGATATTAAAGTTCATCTGAGACACAGGACTTGGAGTATCTTTTTCATCCAAATCGCTATTTGAACAACTGGATAAAAATATAGCTCCAATTGCTAAAATTGAGTAAATAAGGTTTTTCATATGTTTATTTATTAAAAGTAAATTTCAAATGATCGTCATGAATGAATTCATACACTACGCTCTTGTCATCCTGTATTTCCATTGGAAAGGTGTTGGAATCCCTTATTAAATCGGCTTTTTGCATAGTCATTGATTCTTTAGGAGTAAAATTGACCTTAATAAGATTTCCTTTTGGGAAAAACACATGGCCAATACCCATCAATTCTCCTTCATAATATACTTTACCCGAAGAGCTGTCTGATATTTTAAGATTGCCCTCAGCAAATTCCCAACCAGATGTTGATATATCAAAATATGTCGCTACAACAGACAAGGCCGCCGGCTGAACAATTTCAAATATTCCGTCAATGTATTTGCCTTCCTCTCCATTGAAGTTATTTGGCAAGGCTTCAATTTTTTCGTGATATGTTTCATTAACCAATCTCTCAAGCCTCAAGGGCAGTGGTCTGCTGACTAGATCAGCTTCTTCCGAAGTGTGTTTTGGAACATAAGCTTTTATAAGCCCATTTGCATCTGTCAAATACAAAGAGGTGATGTACACTATACCCGGCTCAGTCATCAACACTGACAAATACTTCATATTGCTTAAGTAGTCTGCAGGGACTCTAACCAACATGTCTCGATCGCTAAAGACACTATCCTCTGAAATACTAAAAACAGCATATGTTATTCCATCCACTGATTCATCATCTTCTTCAGCAAGAATATTGATCTCAAAATTAGTCACCGGAAATTTCATCTCAACGGTATAGCTTTGCTTGCATGCAGCCAAAAGAAATAAGACAAAAACTAAATATATTGATTTTTTCATACTCAAAAGCTTAAGCCTAATCCCACTTTAAAATCCAAATCCGTATTTACCATAAATTGCAAAAAAACCGGAACTCTAGTGCTCGATGCTAAATTCAATAAAACTCCAAAGTCTCCTATCGGCTCGCTTCTTGACTCTATAGTCAAACCCGTAAAACCTTCCGGCATTTCATGATCGGAAATCTTAACTCCAGCTCCTGCTATCAGATGCAACATCCCTGTAGCTCTCCAGCTTAATTGGCCTGTTATCGTGCTTGTTCTAAGCACGTTATTTTCTGCGTCATATGGGAATTGAGGGCTAATTAAAAAAGAAGCGCCAAAACCTATTTTCGACAATTCTCTCCTCCTGGCAAATCTTCCTTTCTTTGAAGCGTAGTATAAAAAATTTCCACCAAAAGTAGGGGAACTCTCAACCGTCATCAATGCTCCAATGTAAAATTGATTTTCAGAACCATTGTTTCTCTGAAAAAAAGTCTTGCAAGCTTCAGCAATTGATTTATCGGACTGTGCCTTCACATCATGAAGTGCCAATGAACATAAAAAAATTACCAGTAAAATTCTAAATGGCATATTTTTAAACTTAATTATCACATCTTGAAACTTATAACGAACTTATGCGGCAATTAAGTATATACCAATTAAAAATTTCATAAAAAAAAGTTGCTCTTACTAGAACAACTTTTAACAACTAAAAATTAATAATTATTTATTTGATAAAATTAAGGCTGAGTAACAGTCTCTTCATCTTCATCCAACCAACCGCCACCTAAGGCTTTATATATCAAAGCGTATGAGCTTAATAGTTCTTGTCTAGCTTGTGCTAAACCTAGTTGAGCGTCAAATGATTGCCTCTGAGCTTCCAAATATTCCAAATAACTCGTTACCCCTTTGTCATATCTTTCTTTTGAAAGAAACAAAGCGTTATTTGCCGCCTCAACATGGGCGATTCTTACCTCTACTTCATCTTTTAGCGTCTTAATTCCAATCAATGCATTCTCTACTTCAGATAGCGCTGTTATAACAGTGTTTTCATAAGCGATAATTGATTCTTTATGTTGGCTTTTGGCGATTTCAACTCTTCTCAAGTTTTGTCCCCAATTAAATAAAGGACCTGTCAAACCACCTTGAATATTCCATGCCGGCCATCCATCTGTAATTGTCGATAGATCATTACTGGCCAATCCTAACAAACCTGTAAGATTGAAAGATGGGAATCTCATTGCTTGAGCAACACCAACACTGGCATTTTGAGAAATAACTATCTGCTCAGCTTGAAGAATATCAGGCCTTCTATTCAACAATGTTGAAGGCAATCCTGTCGGAATATCAACATACATTTTTTGATTTTCAAGACTTTTTCCTGATCTGATTTTTTGAGGATTATCTCCTATCAGGTTGCTTAATGTATTCTCTGTTTGAACAGCTGATCTTTCATACAATGGAATAGATGCAGCCGCAATAGCTCTCTGAATCTGCGCTTGGTTCAAGTCAATTTCAGGCACAATACCAGCAATGAACCTTGCTTCCACCAAAGCAACCGAACTATCTCTTGACGACAAAGTCATACGTGAAATATTCAATCGAGATCTAAAATCCAACAACTGGAAATAAGTAGTTGCTATTTGGCTAATTAATCCTACTTGAACAGCCCTCATGCCAAATTCCGAAGCCAACAACTGAGCTTGAGCAGCTTCGCTTAATCTGCGAAACTTGCCCCAAAAGTCAATTTCCCATGACAAACTACCTGCTCCTACGAATATATTTCCAGGTCCACCATTTGTTGGAACACCGCCTTGTATCACATTACCTCGCTGAGCCTGGCCTTGATAGTTTAATTTTGGAAGGAGCTCAACTTTTTGCACAGCTAGCTCGGCTCTAGCTTGAATAACTCTTTGAGCCGCTATCTCCAAATCCTTGTTATTTTCAAGACCAACTCTAATCAAAGAGTCCAAAACAGGGTCATCAATCAAATCCCACCATTTGAGATTATAATCTTCTTCAAGACTATTGTGGGTTTGCAGATAGTCTTCCGGCATCTCCACTTCTATTCCTTTATAATTCTTGCCAATTTTACAACTGCCAAGCGATAATACAAAGGCCAGAAATATTGCTATATGAATTTTATACGCTCTCATTTCCTAATCCATTTTTTGCGTTCGATTTGTCTCGTTTTTGCTCATATTTGAAAAGCTTTCCTATCAATACAAAAAGCATTGGATACATAAAGACTCCCAATATAGTCGCTACTGTCATTCCCCCAAGCAAGGCCATTCCCATGACTTTTCTAGCCTCGGCTCCAGCTCCAGTTGCGATAACCAAAGGCAATACTCCCAAAATAAAAGAGAATGCAGTCATTAATATCGGCCTAAATCTTGATTTTGCCGCATTGATCGCTGCATCATACAAGTTCATTCCCTCATCAAACCTAATCTTGGCAAACTCAACAATAAGAATGGCATTCTTCGCAGCCATGGCTATCAACATTACCAATGAAATTTGGGCAAAAATGTTATTTTCAAATGAAGGACTGAATAATCTAGCAACAAACAACATCATCATTGCTCCGAAAATCGCAAAAGGTGTTCCTAATAGAATACTTAATGGCAATGACCAACTCTCATATTGAGCCGCAAGAATCAAAAACACGAAAATCAAGGAGAAAACAAATATGATCATTCCAGCTCCCGAAGCTTTCTTTTCTTGATAAGACATACCCGTCCAAGAATATTGCATATCGGATGGAAGAACTTCAGCCGCTACTTCTTCAAGAGCAGTAAGAGCTTCATCTGAGGTAAAACCAGGCGATGCGGCACCATTCACTTCCACAGAACGTAATAAGTTAAACCTGTTTGTATATTCAGGACCTACAACATCTTTCACATCAACAAGCGTAGATAGAGGAACACTGTTTCCTTCCCTTCCTTTGACGAAAAACAACTCCAAACCTTTGGAATTCTGCCTGTATTCAGGCTCCGCTTGAATATAAGCTTTATAAAGCCTACCAAATCTATTGAAGTCATTCACATAGGCGCCACCTAAAAAGGAACCGAAAGTAGTATAAACATCTGTTAAGGTGACTCCCGTTTTAAGAATCTTATCTGTATTCAAGTCAATATATTTCTGAGGCACATTAGCTTGGAATGTCGTAAAAGCGGATGCAATCTCAGGCCTAGAGTTAGCAGCTTGCAAGAACTTATTTGTATTTTCAGCTAAGTATGCCGGAGTATTTCCTCCTCTATCCTGAATCACTATTGAAAACCCAGAACCTGTTCCTAAACCTGGAATTGCTGGAGGACCAAAAGCAAAGGCTTGAGCCGCGATAACATTTTGATATAAAATGCCATTGACCTTCTGTACGACTTCTTTCGCAGTCAAATCTCTTTTGTCCCACTCCTTCAAACTAACAAACAAGAAACCGGAATTCGAAGATAAACTTCCAGACAACAAGCTATACCCTGCGGCAGTAGTAATATATTCTATTTCGCCAACGCCTTCAAGCATTTGCTCTATATCCTTCGTTACTTTGTCGGTTCTTTGAAGAGATGCCGCATCCGGCAATTGAACATTAATAAAGAAATATCCCATATCCTCTTCTGGAATGAATCCACTTGGCACGAATTTGCCAAATATCCCCGCTCCAACGACAACAATTAAGATAAACACAACTCCTCTTTTGATCTTTCTGGCAACAACTTTTGTGAAAGACATATAAGAGTTTGTTGATCTATCAAAAATCTTATTAAACCATTTGAAAAATGCTCCCAAAGGTCCACCCATTGGCTCTGTTTTTTTCAATAATATCGAACAAAGCGCTGGACTTAGTGTAAGAGCGTTCACTGAAGAAAAACATACAGAAACGGCTACAGTAATCGCAAATTGCTGATAAAGTCTACCTGTAATTCCTCCCATTGCGGCAACAGGTATAAATACCGCTACAAGCACCAAAGTCGTCGCAATTACAGGAGCTGTTACTTCTGACATCGCCTTGCTCACCGCTTGTTTACGATCCATGCCTTCATCCACATACACTTGGACCGCTTCCACCACCACAATAGCATCATCAACCACAATACCGATAGCAAGCACTAAACCTAATAATGAGAGCACATTGACCGTAAAGCCCAACAAAGGAAACAATATGAATGCACCTATAAGCGAAACAGGAATAGCCAAAGTAGGAATTAAAGTCGCTCTCCAGTCTTGAATGAAAACAAATACCACTAAAATAACCAAAATCAAGGCAACAATCAGTGTTATCACAATTTCCTTAATACCCGCAGTAATTGGCTTAGTTGTATCCAAAGATATGGTATGCGTTACTCCTTCAGGAAAACTCTCAGAAAGCTCATTTAAGGTTGTTTGAACTTCTTCAGCCAGCTCAACGGCATTAGAACCCGGAGACTGGTAAATTGCGATAATCGATGCAGTATTCTTATCAAGTCTTGTAAAGGCGTTATACGTTTCAACACCCAACTCAACTCTGGCAACATCTTTTATTTTCACCAAACTACCATCGGAATTAGTTCTGATTACAATATTCCCAAACTCCTTCTCAGTAGCTAATCGATCTGGCAATCGAACAGTATAAGTAAATTCTGTTCCCTTAGGTGCTGGCTCAGCGCCAAATTTACCTCCGGGCACAATTGCGTTTTGCTCCTGAATGGAATTTATCATTTCAGGAATAGTAATTCCCAACTTAGCAAGCAAATCCGGTTTTACCCATATTCTCATCGAATACTCACTCGCTCCTAGCACATCCACTCTACCAATACCCGGTATCCTTGAAAGTACATCCCTGATATTGATCAAAGCATAGTTGCCCAAAAAATTTTGATCATATTCAGCTTTGTCAGATGTCAAAGTTGCCAACATCAAAATATTCGGAAGCGACTTTCTAGTTGTCACACCATACCTTTTAACTTCTTCCGGAAGCTTTGGAGTGGCCGCCGAAACTCTGTTTTGAGTAAAAACAGTATTCAAATCAGGATCTGTTCCTATATCGAAAGAAACCTGAATATTCATTGTTCCGTCATTCGCATTGGTGGATTTCATATAAATCATATTATCCACACCATTGATCTCCTGTTCCAAAGGAGCGGCAACGGAATTTTCAACACTGACAGCATTTGCTCCAACATAAGAAGCAATCACCTGTACAATCGGCGGCGTCAATTCCGGATATTGCTCAATCGGAAGACGAAACAGAGATACAAAACCGACGATTACAGTAATGATTGAAATCACAAAGGCCATTATCGGCCTTTTGGCGAAAAAGTTTTCTTTTAACTTATTTTCCATAGCCTTATTCCACGTAATTTGACTTGAACTCTACCTCTACAGGGTTGACTGTTGCTCCTATTCTAACTTTTTGCAACCCTTCAACCACAACCATATCTGTTGATTCAAGTCCTGTAAGCACTACAGAGTAATCCTTGTAATTAGGCCCTAAAGTCACGCTTTTTTGCTCGACCTGATTATCCTTGCCAACTACATAGACAAAGTTCTTTCCTTGAAAACTAACAACACACTTTTGAGGAATAACATAAGCTCCCTCAATATCCTCTACATTCGCTTTTACTTTCGCAAATTGTCCCGGCCTGATCAAATTGATTGGATTTGGAAACGAAGCCTGGACCAATATGGATCCAGTAGTAGGATCAACTTCTCTATCCAAAAAATCAAACTTGCCTTTATACTCAAAAGTCGATCCATCAGCAAGTATCAAGCTTAAGTCGGTGCTCTGAGACACCTCATCTTCTTCAACTTCAGACAAGGAAGCAGGAGTTTCTCCTTCAACTATATAGCGTCTAGCCATTAGTAAATAATCTTTTTCAGTAATAAAGAACTGAACAAGAATAGTATCTATCTCTGAAACTTGGTTTAGAATAACAGGATTCGGGTCACGTCCTACATATTCACCAACTTTAGCTTTTGTTCTACCAATCAAGCCATTAATTGGCGAATGAATTCTTGTATAGCTCAAATTAATCTTAGCAATTCTTAAACTAGCCTGAGCCGCTTTTACTGCCTCCTGCGCAGCTCCATATTCGGCTTCAACAGCATCAAGATCGCTTTGACTTACCGCATTGATCTCGGCCAATGGAATATATCTATCAAGATCGTTTTTGCTCTTAATTAATCTAATTTTAGCCTCGGCAAGTTGGCTTTCCATTTGCGCCACTTCAGCCTCGAATGGCTGAGCGTCTATAGAATAAAGCAACTGTCCTTTTTTAACTTTTCTTCCTTCATCGAAGTAAAGTCCTTCCAAATATCCATCAACACGCGCTCTTATTGGAATATCCACTTGGCCGTAAACTTGACCAACGAATTCTTTATAAATAGGCACATCTTTAATCTTAATCTTCACCACTTCAACTTTTGAAGGCGGCAAAGCTTTTTGCTCATTTTTTTTACAGGAAAACAATCCTAGTGTCAATAAAAAAATCCAAAAAAAATGATTTTTGCGGAATGAATGACTCAACATAAAATATTTATTTATTTCAAAATAATATCTATTTATATATAATTTTTATAATTATGAAATTTCTCTTCTAAATATTAAAGCATATTTGAAAAATATATCAATTGTGAGAAAACCTCATATCCATATGAGGAATTCCATCCTCAAGATATACTTCGGAAATCTTCACAAACCCTAATTCATTATAGAAATTTTCTAAAGCAGCTTGCGCACCAATTGTGATTTTCTGCTTTCCAAAACTTTCAACAACAAAATCAATTCCTTTTTGGACAAGTATTCTGCCTAATTTGTTTTTTCTAAAATTAGGCGCTATAACTATCCTTCCCAATGAAGGCGTCTCATATGATAGTCCTTCAGGCAATATTCTAAGATACCCTGCCAGAACATTATTTTTATCATTCATCAATAAATGCAATGCTTTAAAATCCTTGCCATCCAATTCATTATAAGGGCAATTTTGTTCCACTACAAAAACATCCACTCTGAGCTTTATTATCTCATAAAGCTCTCTGACAGTCAGTTGATCGAACTTCTTAACTGAAAAGTCAAAATCTTTATACATACGAATCTTAATATTTGTTATATGATTGAAAAACAAAAAAGTAATATCTTCATTATTGAGTATAAACACACAATTTTATGGCAAAATTATTACTAATTATCTTTACAATACTATCGATTTCGGTTTTTGCCCAAAATAAAACAGATCACCGCGATCACGAAAGCTCTAAAAAAAATCACCATCATTCATATAAAAGGCATTCTATTTCGATACTAAATGGATTAACATTCATACCAGAATCTATTTCAGAGCATGACATTGATCAAATTCAAAGCAATCGTCTAAATGTCAGCTCAGTCAACGAGTCTCCTCGGTACGTGCAGACATGGGGTGTAAATTACCAATACAAAGTCAATAATCGATTAGGAATAGGTATAATCAATGACATAGAGCTTGAAAAATATGCGATTAGCCATAGTGGCGATATCTTGGCCCGAGACAACGTCATCGTATCATCACTGGTCGTGTATTATGATATAATCAGCGGGCTGGAAATTTTCGGAGGAGCAGGGTACGAATTTGAGCGCGACAACAATTTGTTTGTTTGGAAAGTAGGCGTTGAATACAACCTATTTATTGCAAATGATTTTTATGTAGCTCCAGAATTGGCTTTTGACATTAGAAAAGAATACTGGAATTATACATTCGGCTTCAAGCTTACGAAATTCTTCGGCAAATTACTGGATTAAAGTTTCATGCCTTCCTTCATTAAATGATCACATATCATTGCAACTCAAAAGAAAAAAAACGCTCCCCTAAACCGAGCAATCGAAATAATTCTCTTTCGATTGCTGGACCTGTACAAGCATATTTTGAAGCAAAAAAAGATCCTAAACATCGATATCATTTTTTTGGTAGAGAAACATTTGCTCAAAGACTCTTTCTAAATGAGACTACTGAAACTGTTGAACTGGCTAACGGAGGAGAAAAAAACATAGAACTTCATTATATTGATCAAGAAAGAGTTAGAATTGCTCCCGATGAAATGAACTTTATAGTTTCTGACGATTTGAGTCTGGCCGTGTTAAAAACCAGCGATAGAGCAAAATCATTCTTTGCTATTGATCCTTTAATTGAAAGAACAGGAAAGAAGCTAGTTGCCCAAAAAGCTGTAATTTATTTAAATAAAACAGGCAACGCATTACAGATTGATGAAAACTTCCTTTGGGAAGTTGAAGTGCTTCCGGACCCAAAATACCGTAGTCAACCAAAAGAGAATCAAGACGCCGTTTTTCCTATTTTCATGTTTAGAGGCGCGAGCTCAGACCCAAGCAGATATATGTTTGGCGCTGAAAAAGATGAAAATCAAAGCCCATATGGGATTAAACTCAATGAACCATTTGGCATAGTATCCGAAGGAGGTAATTTAGAAGGTGACATAAATGGCTTAAGAGGATTTGTTAAATATCTTACACTTCGCGATAAAGCCCCAAAACAAAAAAGAGTGCTGCTTGATTTCATGGCTCAGAATATCAAAAGATCTGAACACCAAGCCATTGATCGTCAATATAAAAAAACATATTATAATGACCGTAAACGGTTGTCTGCAATGGAACGTCAATTTGGCATCAACCAATTTGCTGAACCTCATTTAGGCGATTCAGTTGTAACTTTCATGAGAAGCAGCGATAATGAGGACATTGGGCTGTTCGAACAAGGAAATTATCATGCCGGCGTCGTTGCTGAAAGCATGGACTCTCAAGATTATGTTTGTGTGTTGATGAGAAGAAAAATGGAAATGGAAAGGCACCAAATGAGAAAATATATGGCTATGTACCAAATGGAAGGTCACGAAAACATGACTGATCAAGAAGTCCTAGCCTATTCACCCACTCTTATGCAAATGGAGGATGACGAGAATCTAACAGGTCATAATAGTCCATATTACAAAGCTGAAAAAATGAATACGCAACTCACCCAAATGCCTTTTATTAAAATGTACAGCAGAACGCAAGGACAAACCTTCCATGAAACAGCATATGAAGATGAATATCAGGTTCCAAGCCCTTTGACAGTAGTCGTAGCAGCGATACCAAGAGAAGAGCAAACTTCTCAAGAAACATCTGCACACCATTCAGAAACCGTAGCTACAAACTCAGGATTTTCAACAACTCTTCCCCCTGATAGAACTTGCTTATTCAATAATCTTTCTTCCAGAAAATTCGCCTTGGAAATCGATCGATTTAATAATTTGGATGAAGATGAACTTAAACTCGTTCACTTTCTCAATAGACATTTGATTCAATATGAATCAATAGAACACTCTGAAGGCAATATTTTTCAAAATAGAATTCATTGCTTGATTGAGATGCAAAGAGGAATATATGACTGGCATAGTCATCATTCGATCATACCGATGAAACATTCAGGAAGAAAACTTCCCTATATGCCTCAACTTACTGTCGTAGTTTTTCAATTATTAGAACACATTCAAAATGAAATAGAAATAGTATTAGAAACTGCTCATCAAGCTCAATCCATCGGATTTCAATTAGACCAGGATGAAGATCCTAGAAGACAAGATTCATATCCTTGGAAAACTCTAGGAGATAGTCCTCACTTTCAAATATCCGCCCGCTTACCTGAAAGATATAGGTTAAGACTTAAAGGCTATTTAGGACAGTTGTCAACATTTAGAAGAGGCAGGGATTTATTGAACGAAGTCAGTCAACAACATAATGGAAGGCACATCTTTATAGATAGTCCTACTGACCAGTCACAACATGACTTTACAGTGGAAATTCATAACCCCGACCGAGCTAAACCATCTAAAAATCCTTTGACGAGAAAAGAGACTAGAGGAACAGGAAGCGATGTTACTATTCGTCTTCCAATTCTGAAATTCACATCAGAAGCATCTAGAATGGCATTGGGCTATGAGATGCACCCTTACGCAAGAACTCAAGATGAAGAGCTGGAAGGATGGGAATTAATAGAACTTGATAGTAAATCTGAAACTTTTGAACGAAGTGCAGATCAATATCCTGAATGCAGCAAGCTCATTCTTTTTCCAGCTTATATCAGATTTGGGAGAGCGCTTGAACAAGCTTTGCATGCTTTGCAGGGTGATTGGCAATTCGAAAAAGAGTCTGAGTTCTATTCTTATGGCATGCCATGGGCGAACTGGAGGAATTTTGAATTAAAAAGAGTCACCGATACCTTTGAAAATCCTTCAAGAAATGGAATTATACTTCCTGAAAGAACTAAATTTCCGCACTTTTCAGCCTACAATCAGCAAGGCTGGTTTTTCCCTCAAACAAGAGAAAGAACATTAAGCGACGAGAAATTCGCGGAATGGGCTGTAATGACTTTATCGCCAAATAATCGCTAGTAAGATTCACAACCTTTCAAGGCTTTGTTTTCGTCCACAATTCCGCAACACATGCCAGCTAAAAAAAGATCAAACATTGAATTAGCTTTTAATTTTTTCAGCAGCCCCGCAAACTGTTTCTTAAAAACCGCATAGCTAAGGCCTAGTGTATATGAAATTCGTTCGCAAGTCATCTGTTCTCCTATCAACAATAAAATCTGCTTATCTATTTCAGTTAAATCATTTCTAATATCACAGTCCATAGACACACTTATCGTTTGGTTTTCAACCGCTAGCTTGATTGCCTGATAATCTTCTTTGTTGAAATAAAATCCATTTTCAAATACTTGAATCAATGCATGATAAATACCCTTCTTTTCCAAGTTCTTAGACAAAAAAGCATTAAACCCATGATTTATCATAGAAACCGTAAAAGCTGGTTTATAATATGAAGAAAGACCGATTAGTTTTAAATCCTGATAAATTTGCTTGATTGATTTGCATAAATCAATTCCATTCTCTTCTTTGAGTTTCAAATCACATATTAATATATCAATCTTCTTTACTAACAACTCCTCCTTTAAATCTTCAGAATTTGTCACATAAAACTCAACGACGAATCTTTCACTTTTCGAAATCAACATGGACATCGTTTCACAAAACAATTCATCATCATCGATAATTCCGATTCTTATTTCCTCTATATCAGTCATCATATTTTTTTAACAATATAAATCTTGTCCCCTTACTCTCCGATGAAACAATTTTTGATTGGCCATAAATTGATTCCGCTCGCGATTTCATGCTTTTCAGCCCATGACCTAAATTACTATTAATTTTTTTCCCTAGCCTAAATCCACAACCATCATCATTAAGCGACATCGACAGAAAATTATCAGAATTTCTAATAATAATATTTAAAGTTTCAGCTTGAGAATGCTTTAGAGTATTTTGAATGAATTCTTGACATATTCTAAAAAGCTGTAAACTTTCCCAATATGGGATCGCTTTTCCGATTACCTTCACCTCTATTTTTAATTGACTCTTCAGGTTAGATGCAACATCTTGCAATGTCGCTTCTATGCCAAAATGTTCTAGCATCGGAGGAGATATTTCATGAGAAAGATCTCTTACATCGTTAATGCTTCTTTGAATCAAATGTCTGATTTTATCAAACAAGACAGGCTCAATACAATCACCAGATTCCTCAATTAGAATTCTAACCGTATTCAAACTTACTCCAAAATGATCATGCAGTTCAGCGGCAATTTTCTTTTTTTCTTCTTCTTGGACCCTTATTGTATTAATTAGAATTTCTTTTTGGTGTTGAAGCTCCTGTTGCTTAATTCTAGCTTGGTCAGCTTTAATTCTTTTAATCGCTAGAAGAAATATAATTATTGTAACAAAAACAAAAAATATTACTACCAAAATTGAAAAAATCAAATCGTTAAAATTATTCATTGCCTCTTTTACTTATAATAAAGCTTCGAATACAACATGAATATAAAAACATTGTTGAAAAAGCTGGAATTAACCAAATAATCAAATTTTCTTCTTCTGTAAAAAAGTAATAATTGTCAAGAGACTTAAAAACTAAATAAGAACTTGCGAAGTATACAAATATTCCAATATTCATTATTATAAAATCTCCTCTTTCTTTATTAACCTTTTCATTTTCCAAAAGCCAAGAAACAAATACATATATTGAAACTAAAACGAACCAAATATGAACTGAATCTCTTTCCAATATTCCCAAACTATCAGAAAATATACTTAAAATAAAAACAATGGAATAATATACGGCAAACAATATAAAAAAATACTTTTTTTCCGTTTTTGACAACTCTTTAAAATAATATAAATTCAAAAAAAATAATTCTGATATTGACTGATACTTTAACAGATACCAATTACTTATCCCTAATTGTGAAATATACTTTGATATTAATTCCAACGATAAAGCTACAATCAAATAGCCTATTATTGGTCTCTGATTTTTCAAACTATTAAATGACACAACTCCAATCAAAACGGCGGAAACTAACAATATAATTTTGATATAATATGAATAATCAAAAGCTTGCGTGATCACAAATTTTAATTTTATTAGAAATAAATAAATATACAACAACGAATCTAATAAATAATCAACGAAAAGATAAATTCTCGCTGATTATTTATTAATAATACTTATGGTGTACAAACTGGAGGGCATGGCGTAATCGTATCCCCAGCCTGTCCATTTTTATATCCTTTTCTTTGTGGCGGCCCTACAGGTCTGCTTTTTGACTTATCTGAATCATTACCTAAAGAAACTGATTTTTGAATCTTATTTAAACCAGAAAACTCTTCCGCCTTCAGAATCATCGTTGGAAAATAAGTGTCAAAAACCTCATCCATCTTTAATCCAAAAAATAGCTTTACATTATTTACATCAGTATTTTCAAACTCACGATCCAATTCTTTCATTGGAATAATAAACCTTGTCATTATGTTTGAAGAATCCGTTTTAATAACCCAATTGTTTTTTAAGGAATTCCATTTTTTTATCTGAGTATAAACATCTTTTGGTGAAAGATCAATATTGCAAAGTGTTCCTTTGATATATTCTTCATTTGAGACATGCCTATCCATTGAACAGTCTTCATTCATAACTACACTATCCTCTACTATCTTTCTAAAAGAAAAAGTCGTTTTGCCTCTATTAGGCTCTAAAATAGAATAACAATAGTTGTCTGTCTCAATAGGCAACAATGTATCCGGGTCTAATACTTTGTATATTAAAATTAACTTATCCTCATTGCTTACCTCCGATTTCACCCCTAAATAAGCAGCAAAAAACAATACACTATCACTAATGTCAAGTTCATTATAAGTTTCACGGCTTATAAAAAAAATATGATTCGCTTTTATCAAATCAAGTATGTTCAAGCGGTTATTGCCAACAAGCTTTTCCCACTTATCAATGCAAGTCAACGCATCGTATTTAGATAATTTTAGCATAGGTAGTGTGTTAAAAAATTAAATAATATGTTCTATAAGACCATACAAAGGTACGAAAATATAAAAAATTATAAAAATAATTTAAATTAAATTTTTGCAATTAAATTTAATTTTTACTTTAAAAAGTTATTTATGAGAATAGTTTTATTGCATTATAAACAAAAAAAGCGAAGAAAATATTTTTAAAATACCCATCGCTCTTTTATAAAATCACAAATAAACACTACTTTTTGCTCTTTTCTTTTTTCTCTTGTTTTCGGATAAGCTCCATTATCTCAGAGGCTGGCTTTTTCATTGCAATTAGAGACCTCATGACATGCATATATGGAGCTATATGATCGAAATATTTATAATACCCTTCGCACAAATAAGCTTGCTTTTCGCCTTTGTCTGTTCTTCCGAATCTGTTTTTTGGGCATTCGCCATAACATGCGGTTAGATAATCGCAACTTTTGCATTTCTCGGATAAGGTATCAAACTTGTCTTTGCCGAATTTGGACTGCATCGCAGAATTCGCCATGCTTTTAAGATCATTATTCATGATGTTTCCAAGTTTATGCTCTGGGTAAACATAGTGGTCGCAAGAATACACATCTCCATTATGCTCAAGCGCCAACCCATCGCCGCAATGTTTTGAATGAACGCACGAAGATGGCATATACCCACACCAAGCTTCAAGCGCAGTGTCAAAATCCTTGACAAAAACTTTCCCAACATCATTTCTTACCCAATAATCGAAAATCTTGTTTAAGAAATTCCCCCAACTACTCGGTCTTACCGTTTCCTCGGTTACAACCGTTTCCCCCTCGTACTCATTGGTTACCAACTTTAATTTCACTGACGGATCTGTCGCTTTTCTTTCTTGTATTGGCAAAAACTGCATCCATTCGCTTCCGATTTGCTTTAAAAAATTATATACACGCAATGGATGCTTTGCTGTCAAATCACTTACAACTGTCAATGTGTTGAATTTTACCTTATGCTTTCTTAAAGTCTGAACCGATCGCATTA
Source organism: Aureibacter tunicatorum (assembly GCF_036492635.1). Taxonomy (GTDB): domain Bacteria; phylum Bacteroidota; class Bacteroidia; order Cytophagales; family Cyclobacteriaceae; genus Aureibacter; species Aureibacter tunicatorum. Next base: position 230,756 of record NZ_AP025307.1, on the reverse strand, counting down.
CCCTGTCCCACGTTCCTTTTCCTCCTTTGTTAACACGATAAGCATCATGAATATCTTTAGGCCCATCGATAGAAATACCTACTAGAAAATCTTCCTTGGCCAAAAATTTAGCCCAATCGTCATCAATAAACATTCCGTTGGTTTGCAAGGTGTTTTCCATTTTTCGACCATCAGAATATTTTTTCTGAACCTTAATTGCTCTTTCAAAAAACTCAAGGCCTAGCAATGTAGCCTCTCCACCTTGCCAAGCAAATACTACTCTTGGGTTTTCAGTAGGCTGGGAAGCGATATAAGCCTTCACATAAGCCTCCAAGACTTCATCTGTCATCTTAAACTTGGATGGCATGGCTTTTTTATCTTCGTAAATATTCTCTTTTTCTAAATAATAACAATAAGTGCAAGCTAAATTGCAAACTGGCCCAATAGGCTTCACCATCATATGAAAGTGCTTTCTGCTTTCATTGATAATATTTTCAGCTGTTAAGAAATTTACTGTGGTATTCATGGTTTTAGCTTTTAATTACATGCTTATTAACGTAAGGTTGCTGTGTTTTCACTATCAGGTTCTGTCAGTTTACTATCCAATTATGTCGCAAAGAGTCCATAAACAAAACAACCCCATCGAAAATCAATGAGGTTGCGTTTAATTCACCTTTATTAACAACTTGAAATATTAATTTTCCACTTCCAAGAATTTTTCAGCAATTTGGTCAATGCTAAATGAAGCTGGTCTTTGAGATGGTGGATAATCTACAAATGTTTTTAGAAATTCAGCCATTTCAGCTTGGCCTTTGTAAATCATAAATGCATGATCTATTCTAAACTTTTGATAGTTATCAGCATCAATAGGAGCTCTTTCAAAAGGATCTCTTCTTAAGTTAAGAATATGAGGCAATCTTAAATAAGTAAATGGTTCTGCCCATACATCAAACCCATGAGCTCTTTGTTCAGCAAATACAAGCTTCCAATCTCCTGTTCTCATCCCTACAGGTTTTCCATCATCATTGAAATAAAAGAAGTTCGTTCTTGGTCCTTCTTTTTCTTTTCCAGTCAGATATGGCATAAAGTTGTAACCATCTAGGTGGCTCTTGAACGTTTTTCCATTCGAATGAAAATCCCCTTTCAACATTTGAGTTTTCAAATTCGGATTTCCAGCCGCGGCAACTAAAGTAGGCGCCCAGTCTTGATGTGACATTATCTCATTGCTAACTTGTCCGGGAGCAATATGTCTTGGCCATCTCACCATGGCAGGCACTCGATATCCGCCTTCCCAGTTTGTGTTTTTTTCTGATCTAAAAGGAGTAATTGCTCCATCAGGCCACATATTAAAGTGAGGACCATTGTCAGTGGAATAGATGACAATGGTATTATCATCAATATTCAATTTTTCTAAAAGATCCAATAGCTGTCCTACCATTTTATCATGCTCAACCATTACATCCGCGTAAAAACCTTGTCCTGATTGGCCTTCCACCTCTGGGCGAGGATATGTAGGGAAGTGCATGCCCGTAGTGTTAAACCAAGTAAAAAATGGTTCTCCCGACTTCGCTTTGTCTGTAATGAATTTCTTTGCTTCATTCAAAAACTCCTCATCACAGGTTTCCATTCTTTTCTTAGTCAATGGTCCCGTATCTTGTATTGCTCCATCAGCCGTAGCTTTTATAACACCTCTCGGACCGAATTTCTTAGCAAACTCTGGATCTTTAGGATAATCCGGGTGTTCAGGCTCTTCTTCAGCATTCAAATGGTAAAGATTTCCAAAAAACACGTCAAAGCCATGATTCGTTGGAAGATATTCATCTCTATCTCCCAAGTGGTTTTTTCCAAATTGAGCAGTAGCATATCCAAGAGGCTTCAACATTTCGGCAATCGTGGCGTCTTTAGCCTGAATACCAACTGGAGCTCCAGGCAAACCTACTTTTGTAAGTCCTGTTCTCACTGGAGATTGTCCTGTGATAAAAGCCGAACGACCAGCCGTGGAAGACTGCTCTCCATAATAATCCGTGAAACGGACTCCTTCATTTGCAATTCTGTCAATATTTGGCGTTTGATACCCCATCAAACCATCTGAATAAGCGCTAATATTAGAAATACCTATATCATCTCCCCAAATCACTAAAATATTTGGCTTATCATTATTTTTATTTTTCTTTTGAGCTTCAGCATCTTGAGGCAATACACTACCTACCATCGCAGCACCCAAACTGATGTTTTTTAATAAATCTTGTGCTCTCATTTTTCCTTTCGCTATAGTTAACATAACAAAGGAAGAAAGTTAAAAGTGTTTTTTTTATCACTAAACAGTATCAAATTATCCCAAAACGCCTTAATGAATAATATTTTTTTAATACCTTGGGAACAAAGATCGAACGACACTTGAAATACGAAAGCTACTTTTAAAAGTAAATACCGAACTTTTAGCCTTGAAATAAAGATTTATTATTATGATAGTTTATGAATTTGACAGTCTCGAAGAACAACTTAAGTCATGGCAAAAAATTCTTGGCGGAACCGTCAACGAAGATGGCTTATTCACAGAGTCTCTAACTATCAAAACCTTTCAATTTCCAGAAATGGAAGTCATTCTTGTTGAAGGAAACCCTCACAGAGAACTTCACCTATTTAGAAAAATCGATTCAAAAACGGCATTTGTACCCATACTTTTCAGCCTTGGATTAGCTGTCACTAGAAACTCTAATGATGAAAGTAGGCTTGAAGAGCAAAAAAATGAAATGGACAATTCTTTGTCTGGAGCCAATCTGACGAATATAGATTCTATCTTAACATTCCCTCCTGAAGAAAACATCAATGTAGTTGCATTAAGAGTTAAATCCGAAACCTTGAATCAGTTTCTTGATGAAGACCATCCTCTGTTGGAAAGGCTGAAAACGAACAAGCCTTACTTCATTTTTGAAGATTTAGATCCAAAAATGAAGAACACCATGATGGAAATGAAAGAAACCTACAGCTCCAAGTTGTTTGCTAAAAATTATATAAAATCATTTAGCTGGCTTCTACTTACTAGTTTTATGGAAAAAGTTAATCTGCGCAAGAACAGAGCTATCAGCAATATTAAAGAAAAAACACTTAAGTCAGTGATTCTTGCGCATGATCTTTTACTCAACAACTTATCCGAACCAAAAACCATTGATGAACTTTGCAGAGAGTCAGGTCTAAGCAGCACCAGACTAAGGGAGCTTTTCAAAGAGGTATATGGACAAAGCATTCACCAATACTATCAGCATTTCAGAATGATGGAGGCCAAGCGATTGCTCCTTTCGGGAGAGTATGCTGTAAGCGAAGTTGGCTACCTTGTTGGATACACTCATTTAGGGCATTTTTCTTCTGCCTTTAAAAAAGCTTTCAATATGTTGCCCAAGCAATTATTGAAAAAAAACTATTGAATAATATCCACAATTGAGAATTCTCATGCTTTGGATTCTATGAATGGATTATACATCATAATTGCATGATTTTCAGTTAATAACTGTTCTTGAACAATTTCATTAGATAATAAAGTCAGCTTAAAAATTTTATTATGCCTGGAGTAGCCTCCCCAGTATTGCATTTTCATACAATGATCTCTTTCCTCTACTTGATAATCATAAATGGTCTTCCTATTGCTTAATAACTTGCCTCGCAAATACTTTTCATCCAACCATAACTCTATTTGAAAGGATTGCTCAGTATTATTTTGCACTTGAAGATCTATGTAATTGTAGGACAATGTCGCTCCAGCTCCAAAAGGGACTTTTCTGTTTAAATCAGGAAATACGTCAAATCCATGTCGATACCTTTCCACAACATCCAATGGACTATGGGCGAAGATCCAATACAATAAATTCCCCAACTGACACAAACCGCCGCCTATTCCTTTTGATATATTTCCATTTTCTAAGACCAAGCCCTCTTTAAAACCTTTTCTGGACGTCGGTTTTCCTACTAATTTCCAAAATGAAAAAATTTCTCCTGGCTTTATCTCAACTTTATCAAGTTTGTCAATGGCTAATTGAAGATTTGTGCGTTTATTTTCCTGCAAATACATCTCAACATTCTTAAGCGGTCTCATAATCGTAGACTTATGCTCAAATACAGGATATGAACAGTCAACACCACACATTTTTTGAGCCAAAACTTCTTGACCAAACCACCATTTCAATTTCCGCTTGAAAATAAAATACTCCTTGCCAATTAGTTTTCTGATTTTGCTTCTTCGTTCTGGCTTCTTAATATTCATCTTATCATCCACGGATTTTTCCAAGTTTGTATTATAACTTTTTCAGCATCATCCAAGCTTGCTAAAAATTCATCTCTCCAAATCTTTTCCCTCAACAAAAAGTAATTTGAAGTAATCCTTTTATGAAACTCGTTTATCATTACATTCTCAAACTTTACTTGTAGCTCTGATGGAATATAAGCTAGACGGTATACATTGTCGTTTACCTCAGAGCCTTCAACATTCCATGGCAAAACATCCTCCATGTGATGAAAGGACACATACTCAGCCAATGCTTTATGACAAATCAATAGATTAATTTCTTTTTCTTCATACACTTTCGCCAATCTTGAAGAAATAAATTTATACTGAATATATGGAGGATCTTGCAATTGAGATTTATAGCCAGGAAATGAGCCAAATGATATCAATATTAATACGCATGCTAATCCCGTCTTAGCAATATCATGTAGTCTTATAAATAAAACCAAAATTGGGGACAACAACCCAAATATCATAAAAAGCCTAAACGATAATTCCATCGTTCCCCACTTCAAAAAAGGTAATTGAAGAAAGATGAAAAACATAGCCAAAGTAAATCCTTGCTTCATTTGATTTTTATCTCCTTTGAATGGGAAAAGAAAACAAAACGGGATCAGGACAGTAAAAGCATACAAAACCAATTTCCATATTCCATTGATCATCTCAACATGCGAATCAATGAAAGACATTGTCGGAATATTCCAAGACTTCGCTAAATACGAGGGCGCAAGAATTTTCATCAACAAAAATACCGAAACAGTCATCATAAATAGACATAACCATCTCAAATAAACTTCACGAATAGGTAAATAGCTAAACGCATACAAACCAACATATATAATCGAAAGCGCAATCATCAGTTTATGGCTAAATGCAATTAGAATCATAAAACCCAAAGCTAAAAACCACCTTTTTCTACTCACTGAATCCATGAGTAAAATAAATAAATTAACCGCAATAAGGTTCTTGGTAAATTGGGAAGCAAAATAGATTGAAATCGGATTAGCAATAACTAAAAGACACACGCCAAAGACCAAAAATTTATTGAAATGCAATTTTGTCAAATACCTATACAACAACACAGGCAACGTGCCATATGCTAATATTGAAATCAACTTATAGCTAAATACATAATTATCAAAGATTAATTGAGCGCAAATAAGAAGTGGATAAATAACATTATACCTTTCCGAATGCAAGCTTCTTAATTCAAGCCATGACTTGGCTTGGAGCATATAAAAGTAACTATCCCAACCTGGAGCAAAACTTGACTTAAACAAAGCTAATGCCCCAAGTACAATTGCTATAACAAATAGTACTACACTAGCATACAGCTTATTTGCAATCAAATTGGAAATTTGAAAGCTTGTACTTTTTAGAACTTTCAAAATAAAAATGCCACCACTCTGTTCTAATCGGCTTAAACCCATACTCCATCATTGCTGTTCGCAACATTTTTCTATTATTCAATATATTCTTTGGCAAATCTGCATAATCAATATGGGCTTCTTTTCCAAAATGATCAAAATCAGTCCCCATATCCACAGTGCTTCCATCAAGGTATTCCAACGTAAGATCAACAGCTCCGCCTCTGTTATGGGAAGATCCCGAAGTATGTGGATTAGCCACATAATTAGCATTCGGGTAAATTTCCCACATTTTTTCCTGAACGCTCAATGGACGATAACAATCATATAGTTTAAGCCTATAGCCTAAGTGATTCAATTCAGCATTTACTTCAACTAAAGCGTCGGCAACTTCTTTTCGAAGCAAACAATCAACGCAATCATATACTTTTTGCTCCAAAAAATTATTATCGCTCGCATATCTAAAATCATATGCGATGTTAGTATCATAGGTTGAAAGGCTAACAAAACTTGTATCAGATTGGATACTTTCAGAAGGCAATGAAATATCATACATGGGTGAGCTTGAATTCATCACCCCTACAATCATTAAACTAAGAACATGCAATAGAATCATAACTTGAACTTTTTCACTAATCTGCTCCCTTTCATTTCATCTTTAGAAATAATCACTATATCTTGAATGATTCTTAAATTACGCTGATTATCGCCTCCTTTATAAATTTGACTATTATTAGCTGCCGAAAACACTTTCCCGAATACTCTTATTTTAACTTCATCGTCGCTCAAAGACTTCAGTTCCCAATTCCCATCAGCAATCATTTCAGACAAATTTTCATCATAGTACTCTTCAATATCATCTTCAAACTCTTCAGTGGTTCGATTATACATGACAAAAGTATTGTTCGATCGAAGCAAAATTGAATTGTAACTTGAAATCGTATTAGTGGTTGTGCCTTCTTTTTCAATAGCTCTAGTCGAAAAGTTAATGTTTCTATCGAGCACTTGTTTCAAAACTTCATTTTCCAACCTTTTATTAGATTTGACTCTTTCTTCTTCATGAGAAGTTTCAACCTCATAGGATTTCCCATTTTTCAAAAACTGCAATTCACTAATCACAAGATCATCATAAGAATTCCCTTTGGAGGCCTCCAAGATCTGAATATTGACATTCTTCCCAATGAGATTACGTCTAAGCTTTATTGATTGCATGCCATATAAATCTGAATCCAAAAAGTACGTGTCCGAAGTCTCCCCATCTATTGAAACAGCAACCTTTTTCACCCTTCCATTGGCAGAGAAGTGCTTTTTTGACCTCTGATAGCCATTCCAGACTCTTATTTCATCAATCTCCACTTCACTATCAAAATGGAAATCAAGAGTCTCGTTAATCCCTAACCCAGACGCCGACTCAGCCCATGCGTTTTCTACTTTTTTATCCACAAGATTGTCTACTCCATATGCAACTTCCGGGCTCAAAGAGCTTGATGCAGATAGAATGGCTCTTCTAAGATCAGGCAAAATTACTTTATATTCATTTTTTGACTCATCATAAAAACGTATTTCAGAAATTGACAAAAAATCATTTGTCGAAAAATGCAAAATATAATCATCGTTGCCTCCAAGTTGTTGCGTATTGAAATGCCTTGAAGCTTTTATAAATAAGTTTTTTACATTTTGCCTTAAGTAATTGCCTCCTTGCGACAACATTCCATCAATATAAATATCAAAATATCTTATTTTGATTCCATTCCCATCAATTATCTCTACTTTCGAAATATAACTTGAATTTTCAAAACTTATCATCAAGCCCTCCTCAGGACCTGACCCAGTTTGTGTTCTCCACATCGTGCCAGGATTTTTATCAAAACAATTATGCGGAGTATAATTTAAAAACGGCAATGCCGTCGAAGTTCCATACAAACGATTAATGACTAGCTCCTTATCCTCACTTTGCGCTTTCATCTCAAAAGAGGCCATCAACACTAAGCATTTAATAAAAATTATAATATTTCTCATTAAAAAGTAATACTTATTCAAATATTAATTAATTGCGACATAATTATCAACAAAAAACTCATAAAATCAAAAAGATAACTCTGTATTATTACATAATAAAAATTATTGAAAATTTTTATACTTAAAATTTAAATCTAAATATATTTGCTCTTCAAACTAATACCTAAGCAATGCGCAAGATACTTATTACTTCGGCGATATTAATGGCTCTATTTCCCATACTTGCCAAAGGACAAACTCAAAAAGTTAAAAATCAAAAATTCATAAAAGTAAATTATGAATTCGGCGGACTCATAGGCGATGATGAACAAATCGTTCAAGGTTCATATCATGCGACTGAAATCAAACTAGGCTGGCAAACTACCAGTGACCAAAAAAATGAGAGTTTTCAAGTGTTTAGGTTTCCTAGTTACGGTATTGGCTTTTATACTGGAGATTTGAGCGCACACCAAGTTGGCTATCCCAATGCATTGTTTGGCTGGGTGAATATTCCTATCGTTCGCAAGCCTAGATCGTCTTTCAACTATGAATTGGGCTTAGGATTATCTTACAACTTCGACCCGCATGACCCTGACAGCAATCCGGTGAACCTTATCATTGGCTCTTACCGAAATGTATACATTAATCTAGGTTTCGATTACAATTACATTCTATCCGATAGAATTGATTTGTCTGCTGGAATAGGATATAAGCACTTTTCAAACGGCGCTTACAAACTGCCTAATAAAGGCGTCAATCTTGTCGCTTTGCAATTGGGATTAAAATACAAGTTCCAAAAGCATCCTGCCAAGTTTGAACAGAGAGAATTGAGTCCACTGGAGACTAAGTACAATCTTTATTTCTGGGTTGGATCAGGCTCAAAGCAAGTCGTGAAAAATGGGCCAAGATATTCCATGAATACTTTTGCCATTGGAGCCCAAAGAACATTAGGCAGAAAGCACAAAATAGGATTGGGAACGGATATATTTTATGCGGGATATTATAAGGACGTCGATGGAATAAACATAATAGCGACAGGCGACAATCCTGAAAAACAATTAGGCGGGTCGGATGCCATTCAATTAGCTTTATTCTTATCTGGTGAAATGATCATCGATAAGCTTTCTGTATTTTATGGAGCTGGTGTCTATGTGCATAAAAAAGTAGAGTCTAGTGATTCCGCACCTTACTATTTAAGAGCTCAAGCAAGGTACACTTTCTACAAAAATTTCTACGGAGGTGTGGCGATCAAAGCTCATGGAGGAAGAGCCGACTATGTAGAATACTCGCTAGGCTACAACTTCAATCTATAAAAACTCATCATTAGGGAGAATTTCTCTCCCTATTTTTTTATGAGGGCATTAATTAATTTTTTAAAATCCATAAATTAGGGCTATCACAAGCCAATCCACGAATGACTTATCTTAATGAACTAAGCAATAATCTTAAAAAGGATAAAAACAATTCTAAACTTGGCCAATTAGATCAATCATACACTGAGTTATCAACTGCTATTGAAAAGGATTCATCCCTAAAAAACAACAAACTTAAAAAACACCTCATTGCTCTATATATTCTAGGATTTTTATTTTTATGCTTTATCTTGACGTTTGTCTTCTATGTCAACTATCAACACAAAATGCATGAAAAACATATGCAATTGATCTCATTGCAACATCATCAAATTCAAACGCTAGCCAATCAAATCAAAAAAGATGCTGACAAAAGAAATGAATATTTGATTAATAGCATATTCAATGAAATCTCGGAGAGCATTGAATCGAAAAAGAACCATAAACTCCCAGTTTCGCTAGAGGAGAAACTAGTCCAAGTAAGCCAAACAATCAGTCACCAAGAACCTGAAAACTATAATTTACTAAATGAAATAAGCGAAGAAAATATCGATCTTTACACTCCCCTGCCCTTTTTCAAACAAGAAGTCAATCAAATGGACTCTCTTCATTCCAAACTAAGAAAAGTTGATTTTTCCGAAACTAGACACAATTATGAAAAAGGAGCTTTACTAAAAACACTGCATCAATTGAATTTAAATGCCGGCAATGTGGATTTATGGCAAAATATAAACTTCAATTTCGCCGATTTGAAACATTCGCAACTTGAAGAAGCTCAACTTCAATATTCTGACTTGGTATTTTCCACAATGGATCAATCCAATCTCGAAAATGCAAATCTCTGTCACTCCAAAATCACAAACGGGTCTTTCAAGGTCGCTAATTTAAAAAACTCATTATTCTCATATGCGAATTTAAATAACTCAAACTTATACAAAGCCCAATTGGAAGGCTGTATTTTTAACTTTGCTTCGCTGGAAAATGCGCAAATGATGAAATGCAATGGCAACAAAGCAAGTTTCAAGCAAGCAAAACTCATGCGCGCGAATTTTATCCATGCTAATTTCAACAATGCGATATTCTCAGGCGCAAATTTAAAAGACGCAACTTTAATCAAAGCGGATCTTTCTGAAACAGATTTTTCTCACTCAAAAGCTATTAATAGCAACTTCTTAGGTTCCCAGTTAAACAAAGCGAACCTTTCAAACGCTAAACTGTCTCATGCCAATTTTTCTGAAGCATATTTAGCATACTCCAAATGCAAAAACTCAAACCTCGAGTATGCAAACTTTGAAAAATGTTATGCTATAGAATCTAATTTCTACGGCTCCAATTTCAAACGAGCAAATCTTTCCAAATCAAACTTCTCCTTTGCCAACTTACGCAAATCCGACTTAAGACTGGCGAATTTAAAGCATATGAATCTTACCAACGCATTGCTTGATTCAGCTTTGGTAGACCATCATGATTGGATCAATCATGCGAATGACTCTTTAAATATTATCGGAGCTTCGGAACTAAAATATATTTATACGCTTGAAGAGGTAGATGACAACACTTACATGGTAGTCCGTAAATAAGACAAATTTACATGCTCATATGCATTCCTTTGGAAAGATTTCGACCTCTAAAATACATAAACACTCCTATAACCAAGAAAAACACCGTCAAATAAAAATTATAATCCAAAGTAAAAGGAACACTTTTCAAACTGCTGGGAGTAACGACTTTGATGTCAGCATACTTGATAAACAAATCAACAATCACTCCGCTTGCAATAGCGCATAAACCTATGAGACCTATGATTTTTCCTGCGAATTTCTTTCCATAGTATTTGATATAAACCAAATGCAGTGGCCGGGTTATCAAATCCGAAAAAATGAATGCCAACACGCCACCAACCGACAATCCACCAAACCAAAGAGCGCTTGCTATCACTAAATTCCCAACAGAACACACATAAGCGAAATACGCGATCAAGGCTCCTATGATACTTGAGATCAATATGCCCCAGAAATCATTGCCTATATGCAAGGCGCTAAATAATTTACCGAAAAAACCATCAGGAAGAAACGTAATAATCAAACTGCCGACTACAACACCTATCAAAATCTCTTTGATAACCATTGATATCTCCATATAAAATCCCTGACTTAAGCGTTCTCCAAAGCCCATTTTTTCCTCATGATTATCAGACATGCCATGCCCCATTTGCTGATGGTTCATAGCTTCTTTATTCAATTCCTCTTGTTGTTCATCTACCTCTTTATTATTAAAAAACAAAGGCATGAAAACTCTCAAACAAATAACCATGATCAATGCCCCGATCAACTCGGCATAAAAGAAAAACCTTCCCAAAAGCACTGCTATTACCACGAACATTTCAAAAACCATATTGGTGGAAGTCATGAGAAATATCAAAGAATTTTGCCATGTTGCTCCCTTCTGAAAGAGGTTCTTGCTCATCGATGCTGCTGCATAAGAGCATGAAGAAGAGACTGCTCCAAAAAATATCGCCAAGAAATTTTCCTTCAAATTGTTTTTGCCCAATAAACCGCTAATATTCTCCTGACTCACCTGTACTCTAATATAAGTGGAGACTAAAAACCCAAAGCATAGTGGCCAATACAAATTGTATATCATTTTTAACAAAATCTCTACAAACTCCATAGCTGATCATTTTTACTTGTTAAACTTTAATATCCCTATGCATTGTTTTGTTTAAGATTTTTAGATTGGACAAAAGATTAATTTTTCATCTTTATTTTTGTATTTAAATATTATTTATAGATATTTGCATTCATAAGTAAATCAAGTCTTACCTATTTCTGAAAGGAGGACAAGTTATGTTGGTCTATCATTCAAATATCGCCCTATAAATTTCAGACATCTTAATTCTATTAAGGTGAACTTCTTTATTGTCTGAAATTAAAACGCATTACACTCTTAATGCGGAAAAACATCTTATATATATTAATTCATAAAACCTCTATTGGTATCAAGGGATAACTATGTCTTTTGCATCCATATTGAGGCTTGATCAACCATTTTTGCATGGGCAGTAAGAAAATTCAAGGAAGAATGCTTAACGCATACCTTTCTGACAATCAATCCAAAAGCATTGCTTTAGGAATACTTAATAGACAATACAAAAAACACGATATTACATACAAATTAGACTTAATCTCTAAGATCATTGCCAAACCACAAGATTACTTAGATGACCCGATTTGGTCCAAATTAGCTAATTCAATTCTTCCGAAAGAAGTTTTAAAAACGGAAGAAGATATGCATGAGCTAAAGGATAATCCTTCTGAGTTTAGCATTTTTGGAAAAAAAGAAATCAACAGCAATGCCATACAGCAGATGAAAGTCGCTATGAGTTTGCCTGTTGCGGAAAAAGGCGCTTTAATGCCTGACGCGCATCAAGGATATGGGCTACCTATCGGTGGCGTGCTTGCCACAAAGAATGAGATAATTCCATATGCTGTTGGTGTTGACATTGGTTGCCGAATGTCGCTGAGCTTATACGACCTTCCCGAAAATTATATTCATAGATATGAATACAATTTAAAAAAAGCATTGAAAGAGCATACTGCTTTTGGCACAAGCCAATGCATCAACTACGCGCAAGAACATGAAATTCTGGATAGAAGAGAATTTCACGAAAGCTCGCTTCTCAAAGGCTTGCATCAAAAAGCTTGCAAACAGATCGGATCCTCAGGCGGTGGCAATCACTTTGTGGAATGGGGAATCGTAGAAATCGATGCTGACAATACCTTAGGAATAACTGAAGGAAAATACATAGGCATTATGGCCCATAGTGGATCAAGAGGCTTGGGAGCTACAATTGCTCAACATTTTACGCAAATTGCCAAAAGCAAATGCAAATTGCCTAAATCCGCTAGTCATCTAGCTTGGCTGGATATTAACAGTTCTGAAGGCCATGAATATTGGATAGCTATGAATTTGGCAGGAGATTATGCGAAAGCTTGTCATGATCGCATACACGCTAACCTATCAAAGGCCATGGGGATAAAGCCATTTAGGATTATAGAAAATCATCACAATTTCGCTTGGAAAGAAAAACTTGAGAATCAAGAAGAATTCATCATTCATAGAAAAGGTGCTACGCCAGCGCATGAAGGCCAATCTGGAATTATTCCCGGCACCATGATTTCACCAGCTTATATCGTGAGCGGAAAAGGAAACACAAGCTCTTTGAACTCAGCCTCGCATGGAGCTGGAAGATCATTGTCACGAACCAAAGCGAAGTCCAGCATTACCAAAAGCGCCATGAAAGGCATGTTGAAACATACAGGAGTCACATTGCTTGGAGCGGGTGTGGATGAAGCGCCGATAGTTTACAAAGACATCGACAAGATAATGTCTCACCAAAATGACCTCGTTAAAATTGAAGGGAAATTTTTCCCAAAAATCGTGCGCATGGCTAAAGATTAATTCGACAAACAATGAAAAGTAATAATATACAAGAATTCCGGCTTCAAATAACCTCTGGAAGAGGGCCGGCAGAATGTTGCTGGGTGACAGCGCAATTATTAAAATACCTGATCAAACTCTTTGAAAGTAAAAATACTGAATGCGAAGTTATTCATCGGGAAAAAGGCCCAATGAATGGCACTTTGAACTCAGCTGTGCTTCAAGTGAAAGGCATAAATATTTACGATGATGCTGAATTTTGGAATGGAACGGTTCAGTGGATTGGAAGAAGTCAATATAGACCCCTTCATAAACGAAAGAACTGGTTTGTAGGAGTCAAATGCTTGACTCATGATGCTTCTGAAAACTCTTTGAAAGATAGCGATCTGCATTTTCAAGCTATCAGATCCGGAGGTCCCGGAGGACAACATGCCAATAAAGTAAGTAGCGCTGTGCGCATAACACACAAGCCGACAAGCATTCAAGTTGTCGCCAGTGATCAAAGATCCCAACATATGAATAAAAAAATCGCTAAAGAAAGATTGCAAAAGCTATTGGAACAACAGAATAAGAATCAAATATTAGAACTCAAAATGGATGACTGGCTCAATCACTGTCAACTTGAGCGAGGCAACCCAATACGAATATTTGAAGGCAGAAATTTTAACATAAAAAAATAATAAATACCCTTGGTCTTTCATGTTGATAGGCCAAGGGATCTTTTTAATTATGCTGTTCTCGGATATATTTCGTTCACCATTCTCCATATGCCGTCAATTAAGTCTCTATCGCGAATCGAAGGATTCATTGGCTTTTGATCTGTAATTTTACCCAATACTTTTCCTTCAGGAGCGCCAAGTACATCTCCATTTTTGCCAACTTCTCCCAACAAGCATTCCGCGTATTTTTCAGCGCCTTTTTTCGGGCTTTGTGACATTCCCAACATAGCGGACATCCCAAACATTACTTTTTCCATAAAAAATCTTTTCACAGGAGCCACTTTCTTCAAGCCATTAGTCCCATGAGTCAAGCCAGGAGTAAACCAAATATACTCATTGCCATCATTAATCTCGGACAACTTCTGGGAAATCAAGGCACTTACTAGCTTGGAAATCCCTATGCTATTCATTGGGTTATACGCAGGCATATCTTTAGAGCCCTCTATATATCCTTTCAATGAATTATAAGAGAGAAATACCGGCTTTTCGATCATGCCAGGAATACCCCTTGCTCCTTCTCCTCCGGCGAAAACTACCCTTGCATTCGGTGCTACCAATCCGGCTTTTTGCAAATTTACCAATGTAATATAAGCTCCAAATGCATTTTGAAACACCGTCTTTTCCAGTCTCTTTTTTCCGTAATTCAAAAATTGATAATCATCTGTAAAAAACACTCCACCCGCCTGTAAAAAGATAACATTAAAAGGCTTGTTCTCCGGCATTCTTTTGACTGAATCTTCAATGGATTTCGGATCATTCATATCGAAACCTCCATACGCTTCCACTTTCCCTTTAGCTCTTACTTGATCCAAAATTCTCGCTCTTGCCTGCACAGCTTTTGCCTCCTTTCTCGTCGCCAACGCCAAACGTCCAACGCCTGATGCAAGCAATATCTTTGCGGTTTCAAATCCCAAGCCTCCATTCGCGCCTGTGATGAATACTGATAAGTTTTGATTTTGATTAGTTGTCATGGCTTTGATATTTTTGTCTTGACACAAATATCCGAAGATCAACTGCCCTAGACATGGTCAAAAAGTTCAAAGAAATGGAATTTTAGGCCAAGCTAATTTTTTCAGATCTTTTTTATTATTCGTAATATTAAAACCCTTAACCTTATATTAAATCAATAACATGAAATTCCCTTCATCTATCCTTCTAATTTTGATTACAATTTATTTTCAGAGTGCATACGCTGAAAAAATATCTCCAAAAGGAATCCTCAATATCCATTTCAATAAGTTTACAAAAAACGACACCTTGAAAATTTACAATTCTCCGAACATTCACGATGTGTATATCAAGCTATATAAAAATGATGACGAGATCTTTTTCCAGGAAGAGCATCATTCAGCGAGATTGAGGGAAATTCACTCTTTATGCCAAGAGTTTCAACCTGTATTCTTTTATCAAGAGTACAATATTCTGAATCCGGTTTATGTTGCAGTCGTTCAAAACAAGTTTTATAAAATCAGAATAAATAAAGGAAATTATAAATACATTGCTATTGATGACAAGCATAAATTCAATGCTATAAGAATTCTCAAAGTATTCGAATCCTTTGAGATACTTACCAACAATTCACAAGTTAAATCTGCTCCGGATGAAAATGCTGGCCATATTAATGCAAGCTTGGTTGAATTCATAGAATTTGGCAAAAACCCTGAATGGATAAAAGTAAAAAGCATTGAAGATCTATGGCTTGACGAGGAGTCAGACCCTAATTACGAAGTTAAAGAAGGTTGGGTAAGATGGAGAAATAAAGATAAAATATTGATTCACTTCAGGCTATTGCCTTAATTTAATAAATGAGTCTTAGCAAATATTAACAGTCATTGTGGTTGTTCTTCATACTTTCATTCTGTACTTTACGAAAAAATCATAATAGTCTCAGAAACTGTATTCTCAAATACTTCAAATTTTATTTACATAATTTCAAAAAATGAAAATAACAAAAATACACTCTATCGTTTTACTAGTCGCAATTGTTTTATCCTCAACTTACTCATTAAACAGCTTCGCCAAATTGCCTGTCAATAAAGAAGCTAGCGCAAGAACACAGCAAGACAATACATCAAGTTTAATCAATCATTATTTGAAAATCAAAGATGCATTGGTCAATAGCAATGCTAAAGAAGCAAGCGATGAAGCCCAAAAACTAAAAGCTTATATTTCAAAAAACAAAGCGGAATACTCTAAAATGAGCAAACCCGTAAAAGCTATAGCATCATCCAATTCCTTGAACGTGCAACGAAATGCCTTCTCAGACCTTTCTGCTCTTGTTTATCAAAGTCAAAAAGAAGATTCTAAGAACGTGACTCTTTATCGACAATATTGTCCAATGGCATTTGACTATGCAGGAGGGTACTGGCTAAGCGCAGAAAAGGAAGTTAATAATCCATACTTTGGAGACAAAATGCTGCACTGCGGAAAAGTCGTTGAAGAAATGTAAAATCATGTTATCAATTCGATATGACAAGAGTTATATCTAAGGTTTATTTGTGACCTGTTAACTATTTTACCAATCAAAAACAGCAATGTGATGGAGAAAAAAATGGAAGATTATTTTTATGAGGCATTCGAAAATATGGACAGATTAGGCCCTGGGGATAATCAATCAACTTTAAAAGCCATTGAATGCATTGACAAGAATCAAACTGTCAAAATCTTGGATATCGGTTGTGGGGTTGGATCACATACATTCCTAATGGCAAAATCATTAGAAAATGCCGAGGTGGTTGCCATTGATAATAGTTCGGATTTCATTGATCAATTTAATCATAAAGCCAAACAATATAACTTGGACAACCGTGTGAAAGGCATTTGCATGTCCATGTTTGAAATGACATTCGAAGATAGCAGTTTTGATTATATTTTTGCTGAAGGATCCATTTATATCGCAGGATTTGAAACTGGACTGAAGGAATGGAAACGATTTCTTAAGCCAAACGGCAAATTAATTTGCAGCGAAATCAGCTGGATTACCGACAATCAATCAAAGCAAGCAAAGGCATATTGGGAAGCAAACTATCCTCAAATAGACAGTATTGAAAATAAAAACATACAAGCGGAAAACTTAGGCTATGAAGTGGTCAATCACTTTATACTTCCCAAAGAAGCTTGGACAGACAACTATTATGTTCCTTTGCAAAGGAATATCGATGCTATGAAAGCAAAATATCCAGAAAATGCAATCGCATTGGAAGTCGCTAGAATGATTCAAGAAGAAATCGACCTTTACACAAATCATGGCACAGAGTACAGTTACGTTTTTTATGTTCTGCAAGCAAAATAACTTATTGAGTCTCCCCAAGACTGATTCAATAAGTTTCACAATTACTTGTTTTAGATATTAGTCTAACATCTTCTACCTTTGTCCTATGGATTCAACAGTACTGTATATCAAAAACATGGTCTGCAAACGATGCATCAAAGTCGTCAGGGACGAGCTTGAAAAATTAAACTTGACCATTGAAGAAATTGAACTTGGAAAAGCAAGAGTATCGACAGCACTTAGCTCCGACAAAATAAATGAAGTTAGGCGAGTTTTGGATGATAATGATTTTGAATTAATCAATGACAAAAAAAGCCAGTTAATTGATGGGATTAAAACACTAATCATCGAGAGAATTCATTATGCAAAAGAACAATCAGGAACAAATAATTACTCTCAGTTTCTAGCCAAAGAACTAGGCTATGATTATTCTTATCTTAGCAATCTCTTCTCATCAGTGGAAGGAATCACTATAGAAAAATACATCATCAATCAAAAAATCGAAAAGGTCAAAGAGTTATTAGTCTACGATGAAATGTCTTCAAAGGAAATAGCTTTCGAATTAGGATATAGCAGTGTCCAGCACCTTTCAAGTCAATTCAAAAAAGTGACAGGATTGACACCTACCCAATTTAAAAAACTAAAAAACTACAAGCGCAAACCACTTGATGAAATTTAAGACAAAGATGATGTAACACTTTTCCAAAATCATGTAATACTTTTGATCTTATTACTTGCTTATTTTGTCTATCAAAATATTTACTTATGGAAGCACAAAAATACATCATAACATTTCTTACGGATTTCATTAACATTCTAGGCGAAATGTCGCCTTATTTACTGCTCGGATTTTTCTTTGCTGGACTGTTGTATGCTTTTGTACCTAAGAGCAAGATCGAACGATATTTCAATGGTTCTCCTTTCAAGTCATCAGTACTAGCATCAGTGTTCGGAATTCCATTGCCTCTTTGTTCCTGCGGTGTTATACCCACAGGCACTGCATTTTATAAAAATGGAGCCTCCAAAGGCGGGACCGTTTCTTTCTTGATCTCAACACCGCAAACGGGAGTAGACTCCATCCTAGCCACATTTTCATTGATGGGTTTGCCCTTCGCGATTATCAGGCCTTTGGCGGCTTTGGTAACAGGAATCTCCGGAGGTCTCATAACTAGTACTGTAACTAAAGAAGAATCCAAGAAAGCTACTTATCATGAACAAACTGTAGAACAAAAGACTTTTTCGCAAAAGGTCATCGATGTTTTTCAATATGGCTTTGTAGAATTCATTCAAGATATTTCCAAATGGCTAGTGATCGGACTCGTATTGGCCGCAATCATATCCGCCTTGATACCGGATAATTTTTTTGAATTATTGGACTTGCCTGCATTTGTTCAAATGTTGTTGATACTCGTAGTCTCCATCCCATTATACATTTGCGCTACCGGATCCATTCCCTTGGCAGCTGTGTTAATATTAAAAGGCATTGGTCCCGGGGCCGCATTCGTATTATTAATGGCTGGGCCTGCTACCAATGCAGCAACAATGACAATGATCGGAAAAGTATTAGGCCGTAAAAGCCTATTTACCTATTTAGGCACTATCATCGCTGGGGCATTGACTTTTGGGTTGTTAATTGACTATGCTCTGCCAGCTCATTGGTTTTCGAATATTGCTCAACAACACCTCGGTCATCAACACAACACAGGGCTTAATTGGATAGAAGCAAGCTCCGCAATAATTCTAACAGCCTTAATCATAAATGGCTATATTCAGAAATATTTAAAATCAAAAAGGAACAAAACAACTCAAATAAAAACGAATACCATGAATAGCGAAATCATAAAAGTAGACGGCATGTCTTGCAATCATTGCAAAGCAAATGTTGAGAACAACTTGAATAAAATGGCTTGTGTGGAAAATACAATTGTTGATCTTGAATCCAAAACAGTAACCGTAGAAGGCGATCGCTTGGAAATTGAAAATATCAAAGAAACAATCAACTCTTTGGGCTATGATGTGAAATCATAAGTCTCAAGCATTAGAACATTTTCTATTATTAAAAGGCGACTGTATGTTATTACACTGGAAACATATAGCCGCCTTTTTTCAAAATTAATTTATAGATTGCATAACATTCGATTCAGCAAAATCAAAACATAAAACTATCAACCTTAAATCTAACTGCAATTAAGTTGCATTATCTTGCGCTTAAACCTATTATTGCAACATAGTTGCAATAATAAATGATAACAATATGAATAACAAGCTGCCTGTTACTGTTTTGAGTGGATTTCTTGGAGCGGGAAAAACCACTTTGTTGAATCATGTCCTGCACAATAAAGAAGGTCTAAAAGTCGCCGTTATTGTCAATGACATGAGCGAAGTTAATGTGGATGCTGAATTGGTAAAAAACGAAAATACGCTTTCACGAACTGAGGAAAAACTTGTGGAAATGAGCAATGGATGCATTTGCTGCACTTTGCGAGAGGATTTAATGGTTGAAGTAGAGCGATTGGCTAAAGAAAATAGATTCGACTATTTGCTCATAGAGAGCACTGGCATTAGCGAGCCAGTTCCTGTCGCTCAGACATTTTCATTTGTTGATGAAGAAAATGGAATAGATCTTTCACGTTTCAGCTATGTTGACACTATGGTGACAGTAGTTGATGCTTTCAACTTTTTCAAGGATTTTGGTAGCCCTGAAACCTTGATGGATAGGGAACTTACAGACATAGAAGGCGATTCTCGCACAATTGTGAATCTATTGACAGACCAAATCGAATTCGCGAATGTGATCATCCTAAATAAAACAGATTTAGTCGAAGACGAGCATCTGGGCGTATTAAAAGCAGCCATTCAAAAACTTAATCCATCTGCTAAAATTATTGAATCGACTTACAGCAAAGTAGATCCTAAGGAAATTTTAAATACTGGACTATTTGATTTTGATGAGGCAGAACAAAGTGCCGGATGGATAGAAGAACTAAACAAAGACGAACATACCCCCGAAACCGAAGAGTACGGAATTTCTTCTTTTGTATATCGAAGCAAAAAACCATTCGATCCAGCTCTCTTCTGGGATTATGTACAACTTAAGTTCCCTAGCACCATTATCCGAAGCAAAGGACTGTTTTGGTTAGCCTCAAGGCCTGAGCAAGCATTAGTTTGGAGTCAAGCTGGCGGTTCTTTAAAAGCTGATAGCGCAGGAGTATGGTGGAGCAGTATGCCATATGACAAACGAATCAAATACTTGTCGTTCATCGAAAATCAAAGTCAAATCGAAGGAAATTGGGATAAAACTTTTGGAGATCGTAAAAACGAAATAGTATTTATCGGACAAGATATGAATGAAGAAGAAATTCGTTCGGATCTTGACGCATGCTTGCTATCAGATCAAGATATAGCATCAGGCAATTGGAAAAGCGGTTATAACGATTACTGGCCTGTCCAAAGAGTTCATGCCCTGCAATAATCAAAGGGCAATAATTTTTGGAAGATGACCAATACAACAGTTCATCTTCCTTCCCCACAGCGATTAACACTTCTATCTTTTTTAATTTCAAAACTTGCACTATTTAAACATATATCAAATATGTTCTCACTCTAATTAATAGGCATTAATTTTGTGCATCCTGCAATAAAATAGTAATTTACTATTCTCATCAATACATTTTTTAAATAAATTAAATAACTTAATTTTGGATATTTTTAATAAATTAGACGCAAAGAATACTCCCCTAGGTCAATACTGGGACGTGCATGAAGGATATTTTATGTTTCCAAAACTAGAAGGAGAAATCGGACCAAGAATGCAATTCCAAGGTCGCGAAATTTTAAACTGGAGCCTCAATAGTTATTTAGGCTTAGCTAATCATCCGGAAATACGGGAAGTAGATGCTCAGGCAACTAAAGACTGGGGACTTGCCTCGCCAATGGGAGCTCGTATTATGTCAGGCAACACAAAGTATCATGAAAAGCTGGAAAAAGACTTGGCGGAATTCACCAAGCGCGAAGACGCGATGCTATTAAATTTTGGTTATCAAGGTGTATTCTCTGTGATAGAAGCGTTAGTTGATCGAAATGATGTCATTGTCTATGATGCTGAATCGCATGCTTGTATCATCGATGGAGTGCGTCTTCACTTAGGCAAACGCTTTGTGTACAAGCACAATGATATCGAGAATTTAGAAACTCAGCTGAAAAGAGCCGAAAAAATAACCAAAGAGACTGGCGGGGGCATTTTGATTATCACTGAAGGGGTTTTCGGCATGTCAGGCAACTTAGGCAAACTAAAAGAGATTTGCGCGCTTAAAGAAAAATATCAATTTAGAATATTGCTTGACGATGCGCATGGATTTGGCTCTATGGGAAAAACAGGAGCGGGAACAGACGAATATTTGGATGTGCAAGACCAAGTGGATGTCTATATTTCCACTTTTGCGAAATCTATGGCAAGTATTGGCGCTTTCGTTGCCTCCAAAGAAAAAATCATACGATACTTGCGATATAGCACACGTTCCCAAATTTTCGCGAAATCAATTCCAATGCCATTGGTTATTGGTAACCAAAAGCGCTTGGAAATGCTGAAAAACAGTCCTCAAAAAGACAAGCTTTGGGCAATAGTAAATACACTGCAGGAGGGCTTAAGAGAAAGAGGGTTTAACATAGGCACGACCGAATCGCCGGTAACTCCAGTATACCTCAATGGCGACATGACAGAAGTAGGAAACATGGTCATGGATCTTAGAGAAAATTATAATCTGTTCTGCTCTATTGTTACTTTTCCTATGATACCAAGAGGCCAAGTTTTATTGAGGCTCATCCCTACTGCCGCTCATACTATGCAAGATGTGGAAGAAACTATTGCCGCATTTGAAGCGATTGCTGATAAATTAAATGCCGGCACATATAAAATGGGAGGCATAGAAGAATATATGCCGCAATAATTTCTAAAATAATCCATACCAACATTCTATTAGATTTTAATAATCAAAAAATAACAGCATGATTCACTCTGCTGTTATTTTTTTTCATCAGTTTCATTTTTAATTAAAGTTTATTTTAGAAGCTCATCCACTACAAATCACTAACAAACATCTAGCATCGCAGTTATCAGATAAAAAAGTATCACATGATAGCTAAATCACTAAATTTCGTCACTAATAAATGGGTCTACCCCTTGTCTATTATTTTTTTATTAATGACTGCATGCAATTCTTCCAATGACAGTGAGCCTGATTTGAAAATAGAAATGGGCAGATCATTTTATGAAATAAGTCCGGGCGTGTACACCTTCATGGCATTTACGCTCAATAAAGCAATGCAAAATGCGGAAGCAAAAATTTATATGAACGATTCTTTGGTGCAGACTATTGATCTTGATAGAACTCATCGAGACTCTTTAAGCATCGTGCATGCAATGCCTCCTAAATATCAAGGACAGACCGTTAATTATCAAATTTTAGTTCAATCTGACAAAAATGCTAATGATATATTAGCCAGCATATTTTTCACCGCTAATGTCATCGGAAGCTCCGAATATGAATTCGTTGTCAATAAACATTTGGTTAGCACATATTATGACAATGGGATCTCATTCTCTGAAGGTGAAATTGTAACTAGAAGTTATATAGGCAACTTAAGTAACAGCAACCAATATGATATCACTTTGCATGCTGAAAGGCTTGATAATTATGATTTCGGCAGAGTAGAATTCACTTTTGAATCTATCGACCCGAACAAAACGCTTATATTGCCTATAGCAGAGTCTCTTTTGGATATTAATGACATAAATGATTTTATTAGAAGCGCCTATAATTTCTCTGAAGGAACTTCAGGCACTGACAAATTGGTATGGAGACAAGGCACAGGATATGACGTCATGTTGGTGCATGACAATGGTGACATAGATGTATTTAATCTGAGTCCTGATGAGTTTCGCTATCGATTCTTTATAAATCATCGCGGAATACGAAGAAAGTAGCTCAGGCAAGCTTATTTTTCTTAGGCAATAGATAGAATAGTACTTGAAAAAAGGCGCATAAAACATAACAAAATGCGTCTTTTTAGAAATCACAATATCATTTGCAAATTATTTGTTTTTGATAAATTTCCTCCAACTCATAAAAATACTCTACATTCAAGTATTTTTCCATTCATTGAATCTATTTTATGTTTCTCTTAATAGTCGAAGACCTATTTGGTTTAATTTTTTCACTAGTCTAGTTTTACAATTGAACAAACATATATGAATAGGAAGGATTTCATAAAGATATCTTCGATACTAGGTTTATCCTCAACGTCAATACCAAATGCTATTTTCGGAGGGGACTCCGAAGATCGTGAATTTTACGCTAGTAAAAACAACGGCATATTTAATCCTGACTTATATAGAATCAGGCAATTATCAACAGCGATCCCTGGAGAACTACCAAAGCAAATCAATGTGCTCAAAGTCGCCGACGCATTGAGAAAAGCAAGCATAGTTCTCAAAGGAGGAGATCCTCATAGAATTATTACATTAGCGCGAACAGCCTACCAAATACAATACCCCAAGGGTTCAATAATGCTTGACTCTGGTATGGACTTGGAGACGCACCGAGAATTCACCGGCGAAGACAAGTACTTTTATAATGACAACTTTCAAGAAGTTAATAAAGCCTTGCTCAAAGCCAATATGATTATTTTCTCGCATTATCATGCGGATCATGTTGCTGGCGTCGTTCGATCGCCACATTTTGACACTTTAGCTCCTAAAACTTGGGCATCAAAGAGCACTGCCGATATGATGTACCTTTCTCCTCACAAACCCTCAGTAAACATCAGCCAAGAAAATGTCAATAAGTTCATTATCGGTGATTTTGCCAATTACTATCCGTTGGCACCGGGAATTGTGGCATTCAAAGCTCCCGGACATACTCCCGACTCAAAGATGTTTTATCTGCGACTTCAAAACGGCAAAGAGTTTATCCACAGCATAGATAGTGGCTGGACTATGGAAAATATCCGAAATCATCAACTTAAAAACGCTCCTTGGGTTATTGAAAATGCGGATCAGCTTATCGCCCAATATGATTGGCTCAATAGACTCATGGAGTCTGAAAAGAATATTACAATACTTTGCTCACATGACAATGAGCAGTATGAAGAGTTTCGACGCAAAAAGATATTAGGTTCGTCATTCGTGTAATACTTGATTTAAATGACTGCATCAAATTTGATAATATTGCAATTATTAAAGCGAAGCTCGATAATCTTGTAATGATTGCGAATTGTACTTTTCGATTTCCGCCAAATCAAAAAGCTTCTGAAATATTCTATCCTGCAACTCATCAGGTCTTTCATTCAATTGACTAAGGTTTTTCAACAAATAAAGCCATTTGTCAAAACGGGTTTCCAATTCATTAAGTTGCTTATTAAACTTCGGGATTTCAAGATACAGAAAAGTCAAATTATCAAAAGCGACTTCATTGGAACCAAGCTCCCTGAACTGGATCTTATGAAGCAATCTTTCGGGACTGTCTTTATACTCATCAAAAGTAAAATTCATAATCCCTATGGTATAAACGCCTTTAAGGTCAAATTTCCAATTCAAACTTGATTTTGCCTGTTCTTTAATCGGAAACGAAGCGTAATACAAGCTTCTGTCTTTGAAATTTGTTTGATTAAGGAATTGTAGCTCAACAATAATTTTTTCTCCCCCTTGATTTTCACAATACAAATCGATTATCGCTTCTCGGTCTTCAAGGGGTCTGGTGTAGTTTTCATTTTGGTAAAAAGACAAATCATTAACTTGATGCTTTTCGGGCAACAACTGATTTAAAAAATCAATCAATAAATCCTTGTTTTCCTCTGTACCAAATAATTTATTTAACCCAAAACTTGTAAGTGGATTGATGAACTTTTCGACCATGACTAATCCTATTTGATTATTCTAAAAATACTCTATCAATTTTGATTTCGCAAATATAGTGCGCTAATCAGGATCAGCTCAAAAAACGAAATCTCCATACTTACATATAGAGATTTCATAATAAGTCATTCAATATAATTTCAGTCTACTCGCTATCGCTTTTCATATTTATAACTAACCTGAAACCGACATTAGAGACTTTTTGCCAAGACTCATAGCTATTTCTGGTAGAAGCAGAAGCATTCTTTTGTCTATCTTTCCAAGATCCTCCTCTTGCGACTTTCATGTTGCCATTTTCACCATTGTTTCTTCCATCGCTTTCCATATATGGATATGGCTTATAGTCCGACAATGTCCATTCGGCCACATTACCATGCATATCATAAAGTCCCCAAGGGTTAGGCAAATATTCACCAACTTCAGCAACAATCATATTTCCATCGTCAACCGACGCGTTTCGAGGAAGGAAATCCCAATACTTTCTTCTAGGATCATTAGAAGCCATTGGCTGTGGATCAACTCCAATTACTGCCATATCCGCCAAAGAGGAATCGGCCAAGTTCTCATACTTCCCATAGTTCTTATTCAAATCAAAAAACCACATATCATTAGCGCTACCAGAGCGAGAAGCCCATTCCCATTGAGCTTCGGTTGGCAAAGTAATATCGTAACCCGTAATTTCACTCAACTTCTCGCAATAATCCATTGCCTCTTCCCAAGAAACCCTTATCACAGGCTGATTATCTTTATTGGCTGGATATCCAGGATTTACATGATCTTTCCATTGTTGTGCAATATATCTACTATCATGCTCCGGCACAATTGCTTTATACTGGGCATTGGAGATCTCCAACTGTCCCATCCAGAACTCTTCTTCTATTTCAACTTTATGCTTTGGCATTTCATCATGTCTTCCTTGATTACTGCCCATTGCAAATTCACCTTTAGGAATTTTCACGAATTTTATTGACATTCCATTTCCAATTTCCAAGACTAATTCTTTGTCTTGCAGTCTCTGTTGAAGCTTTTGAGCTTGTTCTAAATCCATAGGCCAGTTTTTGACCTTCACTTTTTTCGTTTTGACCACATCTTCAGCCTTAGGCATAATTGGAGCAATTTTATCTAAACCGCTGATCAGCTCTTCATAATTCGTCAATTCTTCTTGCCAATCAACTTCCACGTTGCTGTATTTTTGAGCCAATTCTTGTCTTCTGCTAATTTGATTATTATTGGCATATGTGTTCACATTCTTAAATTCTCCATGATAAGGGGCGTTCAAGTCAATCCAAGTATATAGCTTGTTCCACTCACTGCTATCCAGTTCGACATTATAGTGTCCTTTCTTAAGAATTTTGATTAATTCACTTGTACTCGCATGGTATTCCATGGGTTTCATCACATGAATATCTGCTTCAGGCCCTTGTCGATTCACAAACGGATGCAAAGCAAGATAACTTTTTCTCAAATTGTTATACTCCACTTTTTCCTTCGTAACAAAATCCAACATGTCTTTTTTTCCATCATGGCAACTACCGCACTTTCTATCCAAAATAGGCTGAACATCCAAATTGAATGTGAATGGATGCACTCCATCAGATGGCTCATCGATTTTATTTGGTTTTCTGCGAGAAGCAATTGTTGGCTTAGGCAATGGAACTGAATTTTGTTCTTCATGACAACCTACGCAAGAGACAACTTCTCCAGGCATGCCAGTCAGCCATGATCTCATTAACTGAACCGCTCTACCCTCCTCGTCCAGAGGCTGAAGAGTAATCGGCGTATTCGCTGGGATTTTGAACATTGCCGATCCATCTTCTTCAATTGGCACAGTTCCCAATACTCGTTTCATATCCCATCCTGATTGGATTCCATGAGCGTCATGATCCGATTTTGATTTTCTATAGGCATATTCATAAGCAACAATCCTTAGCTCTTTGACAGTGCCTTTTGGCACACCCGGCAAACCTCTTCCTTCATAAATATCCTGAATATAAACCGTAGCCTCTTTATCTTCGCTTTTGATTTTCTCAGGTATTGCCGGAGGCATATTTCTTTTCTTCAAGATTGTAGCCTCGGATATACCGCCTTTTTCAAACTCTTTAATCAAGGTCACATTGTCAAAAACATCCACCAGATATAATCCCCATAGAGCATCTGGTCTCAACTTCGCTGTCACTAAAAAATACTTGTCCGTAACAGGATAAGGTTTCAAAAACTGAGGCCATACGTCATTTACCAATTCATCTTTGATCTCAGGAACTACTTTGCGATTTCTGAATGGTATTTCTTGCACAACGCCTTGATCTTCATGTCTGCCTTTTGCAGGATCAAACAAGACTAATCTTCCCGATCTTGCAATGCCATGATGACCGGAAACGACAGCTACAAATTCTTGATTTCCTTTTCCCGGCAACTGGCGAGCGTCAAACATGGAATTAGGCCAATATGAATTTCCCCCATAATACTCTTTTTTTCCTGTCCCGTCAGGGTTCATATGCATCAATACTCTTGAAAAATAGTGCGTATTGTCTGTATACTCCCATCTCAAGTACATGATTCTTCCATTATCCAATACCACAGGATCCCAATCATTGTCTTGGCCAAAATTCAACCTTCTCATGGATTTTTCTTTTGGATCCACCAAAGTCAAATTTGCCACAGCATCAGATCCATCAACACAAGGAACACCGTTATACCCAAGAGTGGATGCCGTCATTATTTTTCCATTGGGAAGATAAATACCCTCAAAATAGTCAATATCTGGCTCTTCTTCAGAAGTTTGTCTTTCAACAGCCTTAGTATTCAAATCAAGTTCATACACATGCCAACGGTCACGTTCATTCACTGTACTGAAAAGAAGTCTATTCGCATCCCAATGCAAGTCAAGATCAGTGATCATTTTATCGTCCTCGGGAGCGTATACCGTCTCCACATTTGCACCGGATGCCAAATCCGTAAGCATGACAATTTCAACTTGATGATCCCTTGGCATTACAATCGACGAATTCGAACTCCAATTATTTGGAGGTGTGCCGATATAAGGCGCCCATACTTTTCGAGCTTTATAGCCTAAATCATGTTTCGTCGCCAATATGCTTGCGTTCGCCAACTCAGGATGAGACAACAAAACACTTTTCTTAAATTCCAGCCATTCCCTTATGCTGTCCATCGTATCTCTGTTGCCAGCATACAAGCCTTCTTCAAGAGAAGCAAACTCAACCTGCAACTTATTCAGTTTTTTGATTTTATTACCAAAGCCTGCATCAGGAAATTCAACTTTCATATCTTCCAGTGCAAGTTGCAGGCTTTCAACATTCAACCACTCTAGCTCTTTTTGCAGATTTAAAACATTCAAAATGTCTTCATAAAGTCTCAAATATTTGACGGCCTTATCCTCTCCTTTATATTGACTCAAGGACATTACGTTATCATGATAGTAAGCAGGATCTTTCAACTCATCTACTAATGACAAACAAGCTCCTTTCTCAATGAGTCCGTTATCACTTTTAAACCATTCCTCAAGATTGCCTGCTCCGGATCTTTCAAACATATCCATCTCTTTTGGATGGTTGTTTCTTAGCTTTTCAATGTATGGCTCAACTGGAGACAAATTGACCTGAAATACGCCTACCGCATTTTCAGCAGATCCTATATCATCCAACCCAACAAAACCTTCCATTCTTGCATATTTACCGCCAATATCTACGGTAAAAGACCCTGAAGCGTGAGCGATTACACCATGTTCTATTTTTTCTCCATCTACGGAAAGCAAATCGCCATCAACCAAATTCGCATTCTTAGTTACTGGCTTCCACCCTGACTTTGTCGCATATATCTCCAAATCATCCAACCAAATTGACTTGCCTTGTTGATCAAATAATTTCACCCGGCCCCAAAATGAATGAACTCCTCTGGAACTTTCATATCCTTCAGTCTTGAAAGTTATGCTTTCGACCCCAGTTAAATCCAATTCAAAAGATTCTCTTGCTCCTTTGTGAATTGGACCTGAAAAATAAGGATCATCCTCATATTTGGCTTGATTACGAAAAGACTCTTTATACCTGATAATGTCATGAGTAAAATCGTAATTTGGAACGTTTTGGGAAAATGACAATCCAGAGATCATCATTCCAATGGTAAAAATGAAAATAAATCGTATCATACAAATTTGATTTAAAAAGTGACTGCCCTCCATAGCATCTCTTTAATTTTAGATTTTAAGATTAAATACTTTCACGATTCATGCGCTTCAATAGAGTATTATTTTACCCTAAAATCAATCATTATGATACTAAATTATCTAAATCCTTATTTAAAACAAAGTTCCATATTAGGAATTTGTAAAAATTTTTACTCTCAAATTTTCAAGAAAAAAGTTAATGAGCTTATTCAGTTAAAATGAAAGTTGTCAATCCGTTAAAACTCAAAAAATTCAATTTTTGTATTTATTTCTAATTTATAAATAGAATTATCTAACTAAACAGAATTATTTCAGCAAAACGATCTTGAAATAAAACTCTTAAAAGATGTGAAAGACAAACTCATGCATATTCCAACTTGCTCTAGTTGCGCATATTTTGCCCGTAATACTTGAAAAAAAGATTAATTAGGGGTAAAATTACAAAAACAAGGTTTTAAATATGAAACAGAACAAATCTTCAACGCAAGAAGAGAAGCAATATTCTGTTCCGAATCTAAACAGGGCTTTGGATGTAATAGAGTTGCTTACAGAGCATACTGAAGGCTTGACTCTCACAGAAGTTCAAGAAAAGCTCAATTATCCCAAAAGCTCCCTGTTTAGAATCATGTCTTCATTGAATGACAGAAACTATTTGCTGAAAAACGATAAGACAGGAACTTTTTCTCTATCAAAAAAATTACTGCATATAGGTCTCGCCACACTATCGGAAACAAGTCTTGTCGAAAAGGCTCTCAACTATATGAGAAAACTTCGAAACGATACTAAAGAAACTGTGCTACTGGGAACCTTGGATGGCAACGAAGTCGTGTTGCTAGAACAAGCTATTGGCACACATCCGTTTACATTCCGATTAAGCTTGGGAAAAAGAATCAACCTTCACGCTTCTGCTCCGGGCAAAGCAATTTTGAGCTATTTGCCCGAAGAAGAGAGAGAGACTTGTCTTAAACAAATTGAGTTTGAAAAATTCAATGACAATACAATCATTGATCCAAAGCAATTTCGCGAAGAGCTCTATGAAGTTAAAAAACTAGGTTACGCGTTGGACAGAGCGGAAGAATATGAAGGAGTGCATTGTGTTGGCGCGCCGATTTTCAACCAACATGGTCTTCCTATCGCTTCTCTTTGGGTAACAGCTCCCTCAGTAAGACTTTCTTCAGAGTCATTCGAACAGGTTGGCTCTCAAGTTTCTCAAAAAGCGATGGAGATATCAAAAGAATTTGGTTTCAAAAAAGCATAATTCAACAATATGGCAAGGTTCTCACATTTTTTTAGATTCCCAGTCTTAAAAAGACTTAGCATTAGCATAGGCGCTTTTTGCTTATTCAATATCATTGCTATGACTAATTTTGAGAAGAAAAGCTTGCCTCCTCTTTCCACGGTCCAAATAGCTCTTTCCGATGATTCAAAGCTCGCTTATTTCGCCAATAAAACATCTCAATCCGTCATCGCCTACAACATTTCGGATTGGTCTATAGAAAAAGAATGGAATTTTGATATGCCTGTAACCGGCATTTGTCTCAATGACAACAAAGCTTACATTACGACTTCTTACGAAATGGGTTGGCTACAAATCATAGACTTAAGAAGTGGCGAAATAATAAATAAAATCAAACTTGGTGTTGGCGCCAAAGCTCCTTTGCTAAGTTCCGATGGCAATAAACTTTTTGTCTGCAATCAATTCGAGAATAATATTTCGATCATTCGTTTGGATGAGAATATGAAAGAGACTAAAGTTTCTGTCATTCGAGAGCCTTTCTCATCCGATATTTCCAAAGATGGCAAATACCTATTTGTTACTAATTTCTTGCCGGCAACAAGAGCCGACATTGACACTGTAACGGCTTCCGTTAGCATAATAGACATTGATAAGTCTGAAAAAATCAAAGACATCAGCTTAAGCAATGGAAGCAATGCTCTACGCTCAATAAAAATAACTCCTGATGGAAAATATGCCATGATCATTCATAATCTGGGAAGGCATCAAGTACCGACTTCCCAATTAGAACAAGGTTGGATGAACACCAGTGCCGTAAGCATCATAGATGTCGACAAGCAAAGTTTTGTGGCCTCGATATTATTGGACGAACCTGAGTATGGAGCCGCAGGGTCTTGGAGCGTTGATTTTAAAGACAATATTATGGCTGTTTCGCATTCAGGAACGCACGATATTAGCCTGATTAACTATCAAGAATTTATTGACAAGCTTAACAATACTCCTGATAAAGAAACTCTCTCCTATGACTTGACATTTCTTAATGACATAAGAGAACGCAGAAAAATCTCGGGCAATGGACCACGGCTGTTGACATTCAATAAGGGAAAAATATTAGTGCCAACCTACTTTTCAGATACGCTGAACATTATCGATCCGCTTGACAAGCACAATGATTACTCTCTAGCCATCAACAAAGGCTGGAAAGAATCTGATGCCCGCATGGGAGAACGCTATTTCAATGACGCTCAATACTGCTTTCAAGCTTGGCAGTCTTGCAATGGTTGCCATCCCGGCGACGCTCGCACAGATGGCATGAATTGGGATCTGTTAAATGATGG
The DNA here is from genome assembly GCF_036492635.1 of Aureibacter tunicatorum. Lineage (GTDB taxonomy): Bacteria > Bacteroidota > Bacteroidia > Cytophagales > Cyclobacteriaceae > Aureibacter > Aureibacter tunicatorum. The sequence continues at coordinate 198,685 of NZ_AP025307.1, read as the reverse complement.
GATTGGCAATCCAAAAAATGTAAAAAGCTTACTTTACGCGCATGCGACACCTCCCAGCATGATATCAGGTATAAGATCAGATGCCGAAACGGCGGTTCGCGCAGGATTTCAACACATACAGTTCTCCACTATTGATGAAAACCAAGCCAAAGCTGTTGACGCTTATTTGAAAAGTCTCAAGCCGCAGCCAAGCCCATTTCTAGTAGATGGAAAACTAAGTGAATCCGCATTGAAAGGAAAGCAAATATTTGAAAATTCCAGTTGCAGACATTGCCATTCAGGTGAATATTTTACCGACAACAAAATGCATAAAATAGGAAGAATCGAATTTGAGGAAGGTTGGAATACACCAACACTTAAAGAAGTATGGAGAACCGCTCCCTATGGCCATGACGGTAAAAGCTATACGTTGAAAGAATTCTTAAAAAATGAAAAACATGGCATTGGAGATAATATGACGGATGAAGATCTCGAATGCTTGATAAATTATGTTCTGACCTTATAAATATAGTAAATAGCTGAACTTCTTTGTTCATCTGATTATTAATGTATTATATAGCTTATTTTTTAAAAAATTGTGAAGGAGATCAAGATGGAGAGTACAATTTCATATCAAGTTGTTAAATTAGATGATCATAGTCAAAATGACATTTTAAATTCATTGAATATCGCGCTCAATGGCTTTCATAGCAATTCAAATGAGCATGTACTCAAAATCGTTATTTTCTTAGACCCAAAATTAGAAAACAGCTCATTCAAGAAAAGTATTATTCAAAGCATACACTCTTGTTTTCAAGACGCTGTTCCAGCTGTTACGATTATTTATCAAAAACCTCTGGATGCTTATTTAACTCTTGAGATAACCCAAGTGAAATCTGACATCTCACAGATTCGATTTAAACAATGGAAAGGAATAAATTATGCCATTTATACTAATTCATTAGCGTCATATTATTACTTTGGATGCGTTCATTCGGTATATGAAAATGATGCTGAACATTCAGCATCTAAAGTTTTCGATAAAATTCACAAAATGCTGCTTCACGAAAATCTAGATTGGGAACATGTTGTCAGACAATGGAATTATATTGAAAATATAACAGGTTTTGCAAACGACACTCAAAACTATCAAGCCTTCAATGAAGCAAGATATTCAGCTTGGAAGAGCTATAAATGGCAAAATGGCTACCCTGCCGCTACAGGCATCGGCGCAGGCGCAGGAGGCATTGCTATTGACTTGATCGCTGTGAAAGAAATGAATAATTCCTCAGTCATCTCACTTCCCATCAGCAACCCTATTCAAATCGATGCTCACAAATATTCCACGAATGAAATCGTATGCTCCGAATCGGAACCTGAAAAAAAACATACCCCAAAATTTGAAAGAGCCAAAGCTTTACAGTTCGATAATTTTCATAGCATTTACATATCAGGGACAGCTGCTATACTTGGAGAAAAATCCGAAGCAATTCACTCAAGCTCCAAACAAATTGAAATAACAATAGAAAATATCGAAAAGCTCATTAGCAATGAGAATCTGATCAAAGCTGGCTTATCAAAGCTTTCCAAAGGGAATCTGCAATTGCTTAGAATATATATTAAACAAACCAAAGATCTTGAGACTATCAAAAAAAGAATAAACCAAGCATATCCTAACATTCCAGCTATTTACACGCAAGCTGATATCTGTAGAGATAATCTGCTGGTGGAAGTAGAAGGAGTATATCATATATAAAGTTTGTTTACGCTAGTAATCAACACCTTATATTGTTTACTGCTAAATCCGATTTATTAAACAACACACTGAATAATCATTTTTAACCTTTTTATGATGAAAAGACGATCAGCTCTTAAAAAATCAATCGCAAGTCTATCAGGAATGGCTATCGCTGGAACAGCTTCAGCCAATTTACTCTCAAATGAAAATTCTAAAACCTCAAATTCAATGAATGCTAGCGTTCCTAATTATTCGAACAAAGATTTCTATGACAATGGAGTGTTATCCGGGCCAAAAACGCTAGAGGCTTACAAAGAAATGTTCAAACGTTTCGATTATCCTGCTGACCAATTTCTATTGGACAATCTATTTATCTCTGATTTTGGGCAAGGTGATTTCATCAACGCAGGCATGGCTGGTGTCTTTTGGCACAACTCTGACACATTTGGCTATTTCGCTCATGAGATTTACTTGCTTCCGGGGCAAATGATCATCGAGCATAAGCATGTTGAAACGAAATTCCCTGCTAAAATGGAAACATGGCATGTGAGACACGGATCAATCTACTGTTTTGGAGAAGAAGGAGAAACTGCGAATTTGCCTAGTATACCAGAAAGCCAGACGGATTTTGTAAATGTCAACAAAGCAATCAAAGTCGAAAGAGGACAAATGAACACGCTCAACAGACCGGAAGCTCCTCATTTCATGATGGCTGGTCCGGAAGGAGCAATTGTATCTGAATACGCAAATTTCCATGACAATGACGGGCTCATATTCACAAACGACAAAGCAATCTTCAACGACTGCCTATCATAATGATTAAAATCTTCAAAGCCTCCGCAATACCTTGCCGAGGCTTTTTCTTATCATTGTCTACGCTTGGCTAAAGCAATTCAGTGTCATCCAACATTTCTTCGATACGATGTCTGCCAAGCTCTTGTTGCACAAATCTTTCTCCACGTTCTTTCTGCTTTTTATAATAATCAATCTGCTTCTTGTTTTTAGCCAACTGGTCTTCAAAAAGTCTTCTGCTTAAATCCCTGATTGCTCCCTCATGTTCTGCAAATTGGCTTTCAGCTTCTTTATATTCCCTCTCAATTTGTTCATTTCTTGCTTTTGCGGCTTTTATCTCCTCGTCCAGCTTACGTATATTCTCCGCAGCCTCATCCTTTCTCAATTTCATTTTTTCTATTGTTGCTCCTCTTCTGTCCATTTGACCACCCAAGCCCGAAAGGTATGAAGTCATTTCCGCTTCTGATCCAGAATTTCTTCTTCGAGCTCCACTCCCTTCTTCATAGACATCAGCAAAACCAGAGAATGATGATCGCCTTTTAGATTCTTTATCACCACCTTTAGCTTTAGACTTGAGTTTTTCAGCTCTGGTCTCTAATCTTCTCAAACGACTTTGCTCCAATTCGCTTGTTAATCCGAAAGATGTTGTAAAGCTAATATCACCTTCCGTCTGCCCCGGTTCCAGCTCTTGAGGCCTGATGGATACAAAGCCCTCTCGGTTTCTAACCCTTTCTAACCTTTTCTGATACTGTTGATATCTTCTATCAAATCTATCACTTTGCTTTTTCCCAGTTATGACACTCGCCCCAAATGCTTCAGAGGTTACTCCACCTTGCACTCTTGAATCCAAAAACAATGTTTCATAGTCATCTTCAGCCATTTTCCTTGCCTCAGGTCCCGCAACCGCAGTATATATTGAATATTGATCGTGCTTAGGAACTTCCCAGTAAAACACATTCATATCCAAATTTGAAGATTTCACTGGATCATCCATTCCAGTCGCAAAATGACGGCTGTGCAAGCCGATTTGAGCTCTTAGTCTATTTTCGAACAACAAGCTTTTGAATTCCTGATCCATTAATGAAAAATTCCCTTTAAGAGCCGCTACTGCTTTATCCAAAACAAAGGCGAAATGTATAAATGGCGGATATACTTGATATGGTCTTTTAGGGCCAACGACTACAGGACATAAATTCGAACCATAAGTTTCATCTCCATCAAATTTTAACGCGACTGTCCTACTATGCTTGCCTGAGCTCCTCCCTTCAAAAGAACTGTATGGGAAATGCAATTCATGAGTTAAGTTTGACGGTCCCACGTCCAGATTAAGCTTGCCGGGTTCATATTTATTCTTCTGATGAGGAGCTTCCACCCCATCTTCGCTTAAGGAAACTTTATCCACCATAGCTTTATACATGGAACCCTCCCATGCAGGACGCAACTCTCTATCTTGAAGATAGGCAACTTCCGACTGACCTATAGTTTTCCAAGGTTCTGGAATATTTAAAGATTCTGTTATCGAGCGATCATCAACTTCAGCTACAGATTCACGTCCTTCATTGCTTAATCTTGTGGAAGTGGAATCCTCAAAATCCGACTCATCTGAACTTGATCCAGAATCATCATAGAATGACTCAAATTCCTTGGTACCCACTAGCTTCCTTAATAAAGCTCTACCTTCAGCGGTCCACATTACCTTTGAGTACATTGACGATACTTTAGTTCGAAAGTCTATTTGTCCTTGATATATGGGATTGTCAGATTTATGTATAGCAAAGTTTTTTTGGGCGACAAGTTTGTCCCATAGATAATGTACATCTTCCACTTGCACCCTGCTGGTTCCTGTGGTATTCTTCACCAATTTCTCAAAGTTGACTCCTTCATGTATGGATGGAACAGTTTCATTTTCTCCATGCCCGTCCATTCTTCTGTCGCAAACTTCTGTCGCTTGCGCAAAACGCGTCGGAACTTGATCCTCGTCAAAATCTATCAGCCTTCGTTTTAGTCCATCTTTAGCTACCCATATATCCAGTTTATTGTTCAACAAGACTCTCACAATCTGTTGATACTCCGCATCTGCTCTGGTAAGCATAAGACTTAATGCCTTAGTGAGCAACAATACATCTCCGGTTTCCTCAAAAGGGTGAGAATTTAGCCAAGCTAAAGAAATCATCTCAATATGCCGCAACTTAGCCATCAACTGATGAAGCAACCTTTCAAGTTCCCTCTTGTATTTTATCAATTCATACTGAAATGCGTAAACTTCCGCCTCATAAACTTCCTCCTGAACACAATAATCTTCAAAAGCTTTTTGAGGAAAATCCCTTTCAACTTTTTCCATCATTGGACGCAAAACCTCATAATCTTCTGAAGCTTTGCTTATGATCATTATCCTTTTTTTATGCTCTGCCTTAAATTCATGGAATTCAGACATGAGCCCTGAATATTTAAAATACGCTTCGCAGTACTTTCTGTGCATAGACAAATAACTCTGATGCGTAAGCACCAAACCCTCAAAATTCGCTCCGTCGCATTTAAGACTCTTATATTCATCTAAAAGATCATCAACCTCTTTCAAAATAGGCCAAACAGTATATTGGTCAAATCTGCCAATGCCATTCTCTTCAATGCTTTCTCTTAATGCTCTTTTTTTGGTAAGCTTTCTCGCGTATGCCTTGACTCCCACAGGCACTGTCAAGCTTCTAAATTCCTCAGATGTCATGAATGTCAACTGTTGAAGCAAAGGAGAGTCAATCATATTATCTCCTGTCAAGTCATATGGCTCCATCAAAAAATCCTCATAGCCCAAAGCCTCATCCTGATCCGATGGCACACCGCCATCCACATCTTCTACAGGCGGCATTAGTGAAGCTCCTTCGCTCATGGGAAATGACACGCTTTGTTTGGACTTCCTCTTCTTCCTTCTTCTTAACTTTCGTTTTACTGGCATTTACGAAATACTGACAATCAATTATATAGACTCTCTTCATCGCAAAAAGTTCGTGATAATCGTCATCATATTACTCAAATAATAAGACAGAATGAAGAGAATATTCATTTACTTATATTAAAATTATTTCAAGATTAAATTATCTGGTTGGCATTTTTATCCAAAAAGGTTTGACATATTTTTATATTGAAATAACACTTCAATCATGAAACTATTAAACAAACTTTTTTTTATCACAGCCTTGCTTTGCCTCATGCAAAGTTCTCTTCAGGCTCAAATACTCATCACTCAATATTACGAGGGTAGCAGTACAAATAAATGGATCGAACTAACCAACGTTGGAAACGATTCAATTGACTTAAGCCAATATCAAATTGCTCTATGGGCAATTGGAGGTTCATCAGGTTCTATCAACATTACCGGCAGTCCATCCAATAAGAAGGCATTAGCGGGTATTTTGGGAGCTAACTCTTCCATATTGTTAGGCAAAAACAACAACGGCTCTGAAGTGCCGTACATTGGAGCAGACTTTTTCGATGCAAGCAATGTCATCAACTTCAATGGCAATGATGGCATCGCTTTATTGGATTTGAATAATAATATCCTCGACATGGCTTTGAATGGCATCAACGCCAAAGACAAATCTTATGGCAGAGCTACATCTGTAAATAGCCAAAATCCGATATTCGACAGCTCAGAATGGGTCGAATACTCAAGAACAGATGTTCAAAACGCTGCTAGCGATGATCCTGCGTATCTTGGATATTTCTCAAGCACTAGCAGCAATGACAGCACGGATAATTCGCCACCAATTTGGACCAACAACACGCCTAGTTTAGCAACAACAAATCAAAACTCCGCTCAAATATCTTTGAGTATCAATGAAGCTGGAACTATCTTCTATTTAATTCAAGCTCAAAATGAGGTTGCCCCTGAAATTTCAGACTTGACTGCAAATGGTGAAACTATTCTAATAAGCAATGCTATTACATTGAGCATCGATAGTCTACAAGCAAACGCTAACTATACGGCTTATTTTATCGCTAAGGATGATGAGAATCAACCAAATCAACAATCAACCATTGCGAGTGTCAACTTCTTCACAGCGGACACGACTCAAAATACAGGCTATGACTATATCATGCCTACTTTGAACACCAACACTGGAAGAATTATTGTCGCAAAGACGCCAAAAGAGTATGTGGTGGATGCTACAAAGCACATGGTGTCTGTAGGTTTTGACATCAACAGCAACAAGTACATCGACTTGGAAAGCTTCTATCAATCAGCAGTCGGAACAAATGGCTCAACGTTGAAAAACGCAGTTAAAAACATCGCTTCCAAAGATCATTCTCTTCAAAATTACAGCACTGTGTGGAGCATCTGCGAAGAGGGCGACGAGCATCCAAAAAACTCCAGCCAAGTATGGCAAATTTATGTGGAAGAAGGCATCTCAAAATCAGCTCATGTAAGCGGAAGCACAGGTTGGAACAGAGAGCATGTTTGGGCTAAATCGCATGGAGGATTTGACACATCTGTGGGAAGAGGGACTGACGCCCATCACCTTAGAGCTTCCGACGCGCAAGAAAACAGCAACAGAGGAAGCTTGGACTTCGCAGAATCCAACTCAGGATACACACCTCCAAAATCGTCCAAAGGCGACGTGGCAAGAGCTATTTTCTATATGGCATTGCGTTATGACATGGTAGTGGATAATCAAGTGATCGGTCATAGCAACGGTTCGGCTCGCCATGGAAAACTTGACGATTTATTAGCTTGGCATAATGAGGACCCAGTGGATCCTTACGAAATCAGAAGAAACAATGTCGTTTACAAATACCAAAACAACAGAAACCCATTCATCGATCACCCGGAGCTTGTCGAGCATATTTTTGGAAATAAATCAACTCAAAATTGGGATGGCGGAGTAACCTATGATGTGCCTGCCGACTCAACCATAGACACAGGAAATGACAGCAGCGAAGTTGTAATCCTTTACCAAGAGAGTTTTGACAATGAGCTAGATTGGATTTTCTATAATGAGTTAGGGAAAAACACTTGGCAAAAAAGAGATTATCAAGGGAACCACTATATCCAAATGAGCGCTTACCAAGGCGATTCAATAGAAATCGACTGGGCTATTACTCCATCCATCAACTTGGACAGCACAGACGCGAAATTAACTTTTAATAGCGCTTGGGCTTATAATGGAGATGATTCTTTGGAAGTATTCATTACAAATAACTTTGACAGTTTAAACCCTTCTTCATCAAATTGGACAAAACTTGAAGCCGTAATTGCCAATGATAATCTTTCGGCTCAACATGGCTGGCACGCGTCAAATGAAATAGATCTAAGTTATTATACCGGCGATGTGAATTTCGCATTCAAATATTCTGGAGGCACAGGCAATGGCTCTAGAACTTTCAGAGTAGATGATGTGCTTATTCAAGGCGAGAAAAAAGAAATGGATGGCAGTGACGGAGGAGATAATTCTAATAGATCGGTAATATATAGTGAAGATTTTAATAACAGCCATTATTGGGAATTCTATAGCTCAGCAGGTAAAAATACTTGGTTGGACAAAACTTACCAAGACACTAAGTATATTCAAATGAGCGCTTACAAAGGCGACATCAATGAAACCGATTGGGCGATATCTCCATCGATCAACCTAAGCTATTTCTCGGAAATCAAAACTAAATTCGCTTCCGCTTGGGCATACGACGGAGACGACATATTAGAAATGCTTATTTCTACTGACTACAATGGAAATCCGGATTCAGCCAACTGGCAAAAAATAGATGTTCAATTTGCAAATGAGCTTACTCAAACTCAGCATGAGTGGATCAACTCTGGAGAAATAGACTTAAGCAACTATGACGGAAGCATCAATGTAGCTTTCAGATATACTGGCGGCACTGAAAATTTAACCAGAACTTTTAGAATCGATGATTTTGAAATCAGCGGCATTGCATCGGATGACAAGCCAACGACAACATTAAGCGCAACGGAATTATTCTTTGAAAATGAAACGGATATAAATTCATATATCTTAGAAGTTGCTAATATTCACAACTCGCTGAATATCATAGCTAATGGATCTTTCCAATTATCATTGGATAGCTTAACTTGGCAAGATAGCTTGACAATCACTCCAGTAAACAAAACGATCAACCCTACAGAGATTTTTGTAAGACTTGCTTCTGGCGAAACATTAAGCTATGGGACATTCAGCTTAATCAATCATACAGAAAATGGCAATTCACTAGCTGAGGTAAAATTATCTTCAATACTTTCCACTGCCAAAACTTTGGATCTTGTAACTTGGAATGTTGAATGGTTGGGAGCTCCGGAAAAAAGCAAAAGCGCATCAACAGTTGATCAACAAATGAAAGAAGTTGCCGAAGCCATCTTAGAAGTCGATGCTGATATTTACGCATTGCAAGAAGTTGTGATTACTGCTGATAAAAATTATCTTGATGTGCTTGTGGATTCATTAAATAAAAATTCCGAGTATACTTGGGCTTCAAGTTTCAATCCTAGACACTCATATGACTGGACAGCTCCGGATCCGAATTTCCCTCCGCAAAAGACCGCTTTCATCTACAGAACAGATGTTGTCAGCAATGTGGCTTCAAAAGCGATTTTCGCCGACGAATTTACATCTAAAACAGAGCATAACCTTGTTGGATACACAGGAGACCCTTCGGACTTTATGGCAAGCGGAAGGCTTCCATTTCAAATTACAGCAGATGTAAATATCAATGGAAACATTCAAACGATATCATTAATCAATTTGCATTTCAAGTGTTGTTCAGATGGGCTTAACAGAAGATTGGCCGATGCGAAATATCTTAAATCCTATATTGATTCAAACTTGGATGACAAGAATGTAGTTATTCTTGGCGACTATAATTCCACTGGTTATGAAAACGAAATAGACAGCTGGGGTTGGTATGACAATAACAATGAAGATTTCTTGCGAGCTGGCGGAAAAAGATTAGATCATATATCTATTTCAAATGAACTTTATGACGAATATGAGTTGCTTGAAAATTCTTATTTCACTCAATCTGAAAATATATCCGATCATGACCCTCAAATAGTTAGGCTATTGTTTCCAGGCGTTGAAGCTCCGGTTGATTCAATAATTTTCGAGGCCTTGCCAAATGCTATTTATGGAGATTCTTCAATTATATTGAATGCTGTGCATTCAAACGGAGATAGCATTTTCTATGAAAGTTCTGACTCCACGATCGTAAATATTGAAGGCAATATCGTCGAAATCTTAAGCGCAGGCACTGTTGATATAATTGCCAGCTCTATTAACGACAGCGCCTACCCGACGAGAAGAACTTTGACAATCAATAAAAAAGAGCTTGTAATTAAAGTAACTGACGCGACAAGGGTTGTTGGAGAAGATTTGAGCAATTTTACGATTGAAAGCAATGGATTTGTATACAATGATCAAATATCGGATCTAGACGGAGTATTGGAATTCAATATTATTGATAATAAAATAATTGCATCCGGACTTTCATCTGACAATTATGAAATCACTTTCCAGCCAGGAACTCTTACTCTTCTCAATAATGCGAATGATATAACATTTTTCTCATATGGCAAAAGAGAAGGCATAATCAACACCGAAGCAAAGACTGTCTCCTTGGAGATAAAAGAAACAAGAAAGATCGATACGACAAAAGTTGCTATTGAAATATCGGAAGGAGCTTCTTATAGCATCTTGTCCAATACGAAAAAAGCCGTCGTGATCAATGTAGTATCTGAAGCAGGCGAAACTCAAGAATGGACAGTGAATGTATCAAGACTCACTAGTGTTAAAGTTATTGCCAAGACTTTGAAAATATTCCCTATACCGGCATACAACTTTTTCAAGGTTTCATGTCCAGTTTTTGGGGAAAACACTTTCAAGTACAAAATCTATAATACCAGAGGCAATGTCGTAAAACAAGGCAAAGCTTATAATCGCGAAAAAATTGGCGTTAGAAAACTAAGATGCGGAAATTACTTTGTTGAAATCATTTACAAAGGCAATAAAGTGACTAGAAAGATTCAAATACGATAAATAGTGATGCTATAAACTAGCACAAGATTCCTACAAAAGAATTAAAATAACAGCATGATTCGCTCTGCTGTTATTTTTTTGTGTTAAATAACTGACAAAAGCCTCCTTTTTAAGCATTTAGATGACTTGTCTATAGTTTATAAAATGCTTCTGGAATAAGGGAAAAATCATTATTTGCATATTCACTAATGAAAAGGTATTTTTGATACAATCAATTAGCTATAGCCATGATCGAAAAATTCATCAATCCGTTCACAGATTTTGGGTTCAAGAAATTGTTCGGAGAAGAGCAAAACAAAGACCTTTTGATCGATTTTTTGAATCAACTGCTTCCCGAAAAAGACCAAATCAAAGACTTGTCTTTTCATCAAAACGAGCATTACTCCAGATCCGCGGAAGACCGACAGGCTATTTTTGATTTATACTGCGAGAACCAAGACGGCGAAAAGTTCATCATCGAGCTGCAAAGAGCCAAGCAAACAAACTTCAAAGAAAGAAGCTTGTATTATGCCTCTTTTCCAATACAAGAACAGGCCAAATCCGGCATGGATTGGAAATTCGACCTGAAAGGGGTTTATACAATCGGTATCATGAATTTCGTATTCGATGAGCACAAAGACAAGCCTGACAAACTTCTGCATCATGTGCAATTGATGGAATTGGAGATGAAAGAAGTCTATTACGACAAGTTGACCTTTATCTATCTTGAAATTCCCAAATTCAAAAAAGAACTGCATCAGCTCCAAACTCGCTTTGACAAATGGCTGTACTTGCTTAGCAATTTGAATAAACTCACCGATCGACCTGTGGAACTGCAAGAACGTGTCTTTCAGAAATTTTTCGATACGGCTGAAATCACCAAGTACAACCCTCAACAACTGCATGAATATCGCGAATCGCTCAAGCAGATGAGAGATTACTACAATACCATGGAGACTGCAAAGCTTGAAGCTGGAGAAAAAGGAAAAGAGGAAGGGAAAAAAGAAGAAAAAATTCAAATAGCTAAAACAGCACTTGCTCAAGGTTTGTCGATTGACATAATTCAAAAGCTTACAGGCCTTAGTGCTGAGGATATCGAACAGCTGAAATAATCAATTAATTCGCTTCTTCGTATCACAGGTGCAAGATTTTTAAGCATTCGTATTGTAACAAATTCGAATAAGCTGGCAACATATTGCTACAACACCAAGGTCCTTGAGTTGCATATTCATTTGCATATCACCTATCGAAGAAGTATTTTTGACACAATCAATTAGCTATAGCCATGATCGAAAAATTCATCAATCCCTTCACAGATTTTGGGTTCAAGAAATTGTTCGGAGAAGAGCAAAACAAGGACCTTTTGATTGATTTTTTGAATCAACTGCTTCCCGAAAAAGACCAAATCAAAGACTTGTCTTTTCATCAAAACGAGCATTACTCCAGATCCGCGGAAGACCGACAGGCTATTTTTGATTTATATTGCGAGAACCAAGACGGCGAAAAGTTCATCATCGAGCTGCAAAGAGCCAAGCAAACAAACTTCAAAGAAAGAAGCTTGTATTATGCCTCTTTTCCAATACAAGAACAGGCCAAATCTGGCATGGATTGGAAATTCGACCTGAAAGGGGTTTATACAATCGGCATCATGAATTTCGTATTCGATGAGCACAAAGACAAGCCTGACAAACTTCTGCATCATGTGCAATTGATGGAATTGGAGATGAAAGAAGTTTATTACGACAAGCTGACTTTTATCTACCTTGAAATTCCTAAATTCAAAAAAGAACTGCATCAGCTCCAAACTCGCTTTGACAAATGGCTGTATTTGCTAAGCAATTTGAATAAACTCACCGATCGGCCCGTGGAACTGCAAGAACGTGTCTTTCAGAAATTTTTCGATACGGCTGAAATCGCCAAATACAATCCTCAACAACTTCATGAATACCGTGAATCGCTCAAGCAAATGAGAGATTATTACAATACCATGGAGACTGCAAAGCTTGAAGCTAGAGAAGAAGGAAAAGAAGAAGGGCTGCAAGAAGGATTGGAAAAAGGGAAGAAAGAAGAAAAAATCCTAATAGCTAAAACAGCACTTGCTCAAGGATTGTCAATTGAAATAATTCAAAAGCTTACAGGCCTTAGTGCTGAGGATATCGAACAGCTGAAATAATCAATTAATTCGCTTCTTCGTATCACAGGTGCAAGATTTTAAGCATTCGTATTATTGTAACAAATTCGAATAAGCTGGCAACGTATTGCTACACCAAGGTCCTTGAGTTGCATATTCATTTGCATATCATCTGTCGAAGAAGTATTTTTGATACAATCAATTAGCTATAGCCATGATCGAAAAATTCATCAATCCGTTCACAGATTTTGGGTTCAAGAAATTGTTCGGAGGAGAGCAAAATAAGGACCTTTTGATCGATTTTTTGAATCAACTGCTTCCCGAAAAAGACCAAATCAAAGACTTGTCTTTTCATCAAAACGAGCATTACTCCAGATCCGCGGAAGACCGACAGGCTATTTTTGATTTATACTGCGAGAACCAAGACGGCGAAAAGTTCATCATCGAGCTGCAAAGAGCCAAGCAAACAAACTTCAAAGAAAGAAGCTTGTATTATGCCTCTTTTCCAATACAAGAACAGGCCAAATCCGGTATGGATTGGAAATTCGACCTGAAAGGGGTTTATACAATCGGCATCATGAATTTCGTATTCGATGAGCACAAAGACAAGCCGGATAAACTTCTGCATCATGTGCAATTAATGGAATTGGAAATGAAAGAAGTTTATTACGACAAGCTGACTTTTATCTATCTTGAAATTCCCAAATTCAAAAAAGAACTGCATCAGCTCCAAACTCGCTTTGACAAATGGCTGTATTTGCTAAGCAATTTGAACAAACTCACCGATCGGCCTGTGGAACTGCAAGAACGTGTCTTTCAGAAATTTTTCGATACGGCTGAAATCGCCAAGTACAATCCTCAACAACTGCATGAATATCGCGAATCCCTCAAGCAAATGAGAGATTACTACAATACCATGGAAACTGCTAAGGGAGAAGCCAAAGAGGAAGGCATAGAAATAGGAATTGAAATAGGCAAAGAGAAAGGACTGCAAGAAGGACTAGAAAAAGGCAAAAAAGAAGAAAAAATTCAGATAGCTAAATCCCTGATTGCTTTAGGTCTTTCTGTCGATCAAATCATTCAAGCGACAGGCCTTAGTGCTGAGGATATCGAACAGCTGAAATAATCAATTAATTCGCTTCTTCATATCACAGCTGCTAGATTTTAAGCATTCGCATTGCAAATGCGAACGAGCTAACCTTCTTCGCTACCCTGCGTGGGCTTGCAACTTGTGCTTTGCTAGCATACTCAACTGCTTTCATCAAAGATCAAAATATAAGCCTCGGCTTATGCCAAGGCTTTTGAATATTATCTATCGACATTGGGAACAAGTTGAAAACTTGCTCCAGTGTTCTTTTTTAATCTAAACTACGACCATTTTTGGGAAATATTTATTCAATATTATAAATATCGATATCTAGCTCAAGTCCAAAATGAACAAGCTCTTTCAATATTTTTTTATTTAAATGAATTCCTGGATTAGCATCTCCGTAAGTATTAATTACTATACCTAGTTCTCCTTCACATTTATTAATTAGATTATTAAAAAACTCTTCGTGGGAGTTTAATTTATTTAATAAATCCTCAACACATTCTTCTAATGTAGTCCCTTTTTTTATATTAGATTCTAGATTCCAATAATTATAATTTACGACTATATCTTTTCTAGGTCTTTTAATTATATCTCCTTTAATTTTAAATTCAGATGGAATTAAACCTGTTTTTTTGCTAATTAAGTCAGGCTTTATATCAAAACCGCTTAACCTAATCGCAACTTTAACTTCATTTTCCTTCATATCAATTCAAATCATCTTTATTATATCCTGTGGGCTCTCCTTCTCCTATATCACTTTTTGGTAGAACTACAATATCTCCAGTAGCATCATTAAAAAAAGATCCAGTTTCCCTACTCCTTTCCCACCAGGAACTTTTATTTCTTCAATAAATTTAGGATTACCTTCACTAAACCTTTCTTGCAATGTTTTTATGTGATTCTTCTTTAATTTTGTATAGGTATCTTTTGGTAACTCTTCCGAAGAAACTATAGGGTTTGACAAATCCAAAGCATCAACTTGCTCTGTTGTTTGACTTAAATTTGCTCCATCAACGGTTTCAAATGTTGTACCAGATTCTACAGTGTCAAAGCCTTCTGTACTTACAGAAAAATCGATTCCATTAACTGTTTCTACTGTATTATCAGATGTAACTGCATCAAAAACCTCAATCCCTTTTTTTACAAGCCAATTAACACCAGCAACAGTTGCGTCTACAGCATTACCAACCTCTCTATTTATTGTCTCTCTATTATTATAATATATTCCAGTAGCTCCTGCAACAATTGCACCTCCAGCAAGGTAAGCACCATACCCTAAAGGAAATACAATAGGAAGTTGACCATCAGGATCAACAAACATTATAGGATTATCAAAAGCATAGTTGTAAGGTGACCAACTAGCCATTTGGCTTGCTTTGGGATCGACCACATGCCATCTGCCTATAGCAGGGTCATACATTCTCGCTCCATAGTCTAGCCAGTTGGTTTCCTTTTGAAACTCCTTTCCGTTATAAAAATAATCATTTTTTGGAGAAGTGCCATCATACTGGTTCATAACCAAGCCGAAAGGATAATAACCCTACCTGCCTAGTTCAAGTTTGCAACCTGCCTAGTTCAAGTTTGAAACTTGGACTACACTTCAAAACCGCAAACCTAAAATGGATACATGATTAACTAAATCCAACATGTGAAACAAGTTGAAAACTTACGATAGAAAACACATAAAAAATCCATCCTGATTATTCACAATGGATTTTGTGTATATGCCAGCATTAGGCACAATTTACAAATTTGCGCCAGATGGGGAAGCCCTCTTTTCCGTTTTATAAAGCTATATAAAATTATATTATTATACTTGCTTTTTAAGACAGTACCTTGCACCAGGCGGGGGTTAATCGCTCACTTTCCCTAAAAAAACACAAATAACACCATAGATGATTACAATTATAAAAAAGGCATCAATTACAGTCAATATATTTAATATTAAGTCTAAATATTTATTATCAACATATTGTGTTAGATATTTAGATAGTGGAATGAATGCTAAACATAGCAAGAAAAATAATCCTAACTTGATCACTAATATTCTATCTTTATTCTTCTTCATCTTCTTCCAAATTATTTTTTATTGGATTAGCAGTGCTCTCAATTCCAAAAGCATTCCTGCCTAGTTCAAGTTTGCAACTTGGACTACGCTTCAAAACCGCAAACCTAAACATGGATACATGAATAGCTAAATCCAACATGTGAAAAAAGTTGAAAACTTACGATAGAAAACATATAAAAAATCCATCCTGATTATTCACGATGGATTTTGTGTATCTGCCAGCATTAGGCACAAGTTACAAACTTGCGCCAGATGGGTTAGCAGTGCTCTCAATTCCAAAAGCATTCCTGCCTAGTTCAAGTTTGAAACTTGGACTACACTTCAAAACCGCAAACCTAAACATGGATACATGAATAGCTAAATCCAACATGTGAAACAAGTTGAAAACTTACGACAGAAAACATATAAAAAATCCATCCTGATCGCTCAAGATGGATTTTGTGTATTCACTGGAATTTAGTCCAAGATGCAATCTTGAACTAGTGATGTGCTTGCTTTTTAAGACAGTACCTTGCGCCAGACGGGCGGGTTACCTTTGATTGCAGCAATTACGACTCCAAGATGCACTCCAAAATGTAGGTTTAAATGTAGAAGTCATCGTCTGCCCAAGTGTACTTGTTGTATTTTCATCGCATATGAGCACACTTTTTTTGGGGTTTTCTGAATCAAAAGCTACTACATATCTTTGGCCTAAGATGATTCCTTCACTGCATTTTGCTGTCATTCTCTGATTATAATATCTTCCTTTGTAAATGTATTTATAACTAAAATAATCTCTACCCTTATTACCCTCCCATATTCGAGTAACTTCACCTACAGTAAATTTTATATTTTTTTGAAAGAAATATGTTTGCAAAAAGCCAAATAATATTACGATTAAGAAAACAAAAACACCGCCTATGATTGGTCCAATTTTACTATGTAATATTTTTTTTATTTTTTCCATATCAGTCTTTTAATTCAGTAGTTATACCTATTGCTGCCCCATCTGTAACACCATCATTTGACATTTTATTGAAAAAATCTATTTTTCTTTTTAGTGCATTTGATAACCCAATTTGATCATTTGCGGTTTTAATATATTCGAATGATTTAGATCCGAGTTTATTCTATTTATTATCAACATATTGTGTTAGATATTTAGATAGTGGAATGAATGCTAAACATAGCAAGAAAAATAATCCTAACTTGATCACTAATATTCTATCTTTATTCTTCTTCATCTTCTTCCAAATTATTTTTTATTGGATTAGCAGTGCTCTCAATTCCAAAAGCATTCCTGCCTAGTTCAAGTTTGCAACTTGGACTACGCTTCAAAACCGCAAACCTAAAATGGATACATGATTAACTAAATCCAACATGTGAAAAAAGTTGAAAACTTACGACAGAAAACATATAAAAAATCCATCCTGATTATTCACGATGGATTTTGTGTATCTGCCAGCATTAGGCACAAGTTACAAACTTGCGCCAGATGGGTTGATTTTTAAGACAGTACCTTGCGCCAGATGGGGACCATATCGTGCTATATTACAATTTTATTTATAATATCTTGAGATATAACAAAATACCTTTGACCTTCAATATCTTCAATTTCAGGATAGTTTTGGACAACTAAATCATATAAATAATCAATATAAATATCATTAAAATTTATTGATTCAAAAATATCATATTTTTTTTTCTTATCTAAATGAATTATCCCTAAAGATATGGAACCTTCCTCCCACAATAGATAAATTTTATTATATTCTAATTTAGAAAAATTAATTATTTTTATCATAACTTAATATTATTTAACCCCAAATGGTAATGAACCATCTCTTGACGCAGGTACTTCATCTACTATTATGTGCCCAACCTCCTTCGACTTGCCCTTTTTCCATAAATACCCAACATGAGGGGCTGACAAAGTCCCTTCCGTAAGATGAGCAATGTCCATGTTAACTTCTAAAAGTAATCCATCTTTTGATTTATATCTCCATTCTACAACTTGTTCAGAAACTCCATTTGAAGCCCATTTAGTTGCAGTAAACTGTTCTCTTTTTATTCCAAATTTACTTTCTAGTTTTTTAAATCCAAGATCAATAGCATCCTTAAATGTTTTTCCTGTATTTCTGAAATCGAAATCAAGATTTTTTTTAAACTTATAACCTTGAGCAAAAGGATCACTTCCCTCAGCTATATGCCTTAATGGTTTAGTTATTTGGTTAGAAGATTTATTTTTTGCTAAGAAAACATCACTCGGATCAATCTTTCCTAAAGCAATGACATTAATAATATCTAAACCATCATTGAGAAAGTTACGCCCACCTTCTACAAGAGATTTTGCATCCTGCCTATTATAAAAATCTAATTCAAATATTTCGTTTCCATTTTCATCTGACTTATATCTTACCCTGCCTGATTGACCATTAATAATATTTGAAACATTGTACAAAGATATGTATATATCATACATTGTAGTTTTAATTATACGACCAGCAGTATAATCAATTGAAGCATCAGAATCTATATACTCTAACCCTTCAAGCTCAACTCCATCAATAACCCTATTCTCACTAAAAGCATAAGGACTGTTCCATGGATAATCTTTAGTCAATGGATCCACCGCAAAGAACCTACCGATTCTCGGATCATGCATACGGTATTTGTAATTCACAAGGCCGGTTTCGTCATCCTGCTTCTGCCCTTGGAATCCATACCCATAATTCTCCTCAAAGGTCGGAGAGCCTCCTTGTGAGGGTCTCTTCAGGAAGCCCTTTTGGCGTTCCCTTGCTTCTAATTTAGGGGATTTTGGGATTTATTTGTGCATTTTACTGTCTGTTTTTCTTTTATTCACTGTATTGTTGATTTTCAATGGTGTTCATGAGCTGACAAAGTCAGGTTCAATTGAAAGAAAAAAGAGGGCTTATCCATGGACTACCTATGGAGTATCTACGGAGTACTGCCGTCTGGTCGCCCTCACTCCAGGGCGAAGGAACATCGTTCAGGGCTGGGCTGGCAAAGGGCTGTGAAGTATCGTGAACGGAAGGGCCTGTAAGGAGCAGGAAGGCGTATAAAAAAAGCATGACCGAAGAGGAAAAGAGTAAAAGGAGAAGTATTTTAATATTCGAGGGGTAAAAATGAAAGGTTCGGAGCGAAGTATGAACGTAGATACCTTTCACTTTTTATGCCTCGTCCCCTCCTACTTCTCCTTTTTTCTTTCCTCGGTGTTGCTTGGCAGTTGGTTGGCTAGAGCTGTGTTTCAGGGAGCTAAGTTTTAATATAAGACGAGGGTCTTATATGGGTACTTTTATTTTGAAGCTGTTAAGTTCTGTACGTTATGTTTTTCATTTCCGCTGGATTAAAGTCTTGTTGTTGAAGCGGCTACGAGTTGTGGCGAAGCTACCTGCGCGCCCCAGCGGCAGTCATGGACAGGGAATGTGAAGGATGAGCATGGTGGACATGATACTGACGCTGGGCAAAGGGCGCGCCCAAACTATCGAAGGCGATGGACTGCTGGTGACTGCCAGAAGTGAAGGGAGGGACGACCAAAACGGAAGGTAGTGGCCAAGCAGGACAAAGTAGCCTGAGGTGAGGATGAGGAAGGAGTGCAAGCTTCGTGACAGACTGCGAAGCACCGACGAAGGAGGCGAACAGTTGTTTTTTTCTTCAATTGAAAAAATAAATAATAGGAAAAAAGGGCTGTGAGGTCTGGCGGGAAGCTTTGCCGACTGATGAAGACGAACGCCTTATAACCCTGTTTCAAGTGAGCAGTGAGGATTCTACGAGGCAGTGCCGTTTCCTTGTTGGCTAATTGCTAGCCCAATGGATGTTTCTTGAGGATCTCTTCTTTGAGCTTGTCGGTTTGGCTGTGTTTGTACCTTTCGGTGGTGCTGGGGTACTTGTGGCCTGCGAAGGTCTGGACATGGCGGATGTCTTTGCCGTCTTTGAGAAGGTTGGCGATGACGCTCTGGCGGATGGTCTTGGGATTGAGGGTACGGTCAGGGAAGAGTGGCCGCATGGTTTCGATGAGGTAGCCGATGCCTTCGCCGTTTTCTTCTTTGCCGAGCTTGCTGATGATGAGGGCTTGGCTGTCGTCTTTGGTCAGTTGCGGGCGGTCCTGCTGGATGTAGTTCATGAGCCAGAAGACTTGTTCGGGTCTGAGCCTG
Organism: Aureibacter tunicatorum; assembly: GCF_036492635.1. GTDB lineage: Bacteria > Bacteroidota > Bacteroidia > Cytophagales > Cyclobacteriaceae > Aureibacter > Aureibacter tunicatorum. The sequence goes on along the minus strand of NZ_AP025307.1, from coordinate 178,712 downwards.
AGGGTTCTGGCGTTGGATTTGGGAGTGGAACGGATGTCGATGGTGCCTTTTTCGAGGTTGATATCCTGAAGCTGGAGACTTCGGATATCGCCGTTGGTGAGTGCCTGCCAGATGAGGAAGCTGATGATGATCTTGTTGCGGTTGCGGAGAAGGACGTAGCGCTCTTCTCTGTCAAGGAGAAGGGCGAGTTCTTCGGTGTTAAAGAGTTCCTGCATCTGGATATCTCGGCTCTTGTTGTCCCTGAGCTTGACGGACTTTGCCGGATGGTCTTTTCTGACGCCCTGATGGATGAGCCAGTCGTAATATTTTTTCAGGGCAAAAAGTGCCACTTTGGGGTCTTTGTCTTCATTGCGGAGGCTTCCGATGTACTGCATGACTTGTTGATAGTCCGCGTCTTCGGGAGTGGTGCTTTTATTTTCAAATGAAAGAAAAAAGAGATTGATTTCACGAAGGTAGCGCTTGGCAGTGCCTTGGGTGTGATGCTGTCGGAGGTAGTTTTCTAGTTCCATGTGTCGAGTTGTTGTTGGGAGATCTGAGTGTATATCTGTGTGGTATCCAGATGTTTGTGTCCGAGGAAGTTGCGGACGTATTCAGCGGAGAGGCCGTTTTCAAGCAGATGGCTGGCGATGCTGTGCCTGAGATGATGGAGGCTGATCTTCTTCCGGATGCCTGCCCTGTCGAGGATTTTGTGAAGCATTCTGTTCATGGAGACGCCTGACATGCGCTGTCCTCTGCTGTTGCAGAAGAAGGCATTGGTGCCTTTGGGGATACGGCTGTAAAGGCTGTAACGCTCAAGGTCTTCGGTGACTTTGTCGCTCATGGGAACGGCTCTCCAGCGTCCGTTTTTGCCGGATCTGACGTAGAGCATTTGCTTGACGAAGTGCAGGTCTCTGAGGTCGAGGGCTTCGCCTTCGGATCTTCTGAGTCCGCATCCGTAGAAAACGCTGAGCAAAGCTCTTTCCTGTAGGCTGTGGCAGTAGTTGTAGAGTTGTTTGACTTCCTGCTGTGTGAGGATTTCTTTTTTGCTCTGCTGGGGACTTGGGAAGTGCAGTCCGCTGATGGGGTTGCTGTTGAGTTCTCCTGAGTCTATTTTCCATTGAAAAAATAAGCGCATGGCGTATATGTGGTGCTGGATGTAGCTGTCGCTGAGGCCTCCGAAACGTTTCTTGTTGGGGCGTTCTTGTAGGTGGTTATGGAAGCTTTGGATGTCTTCGGGATTGATGTCATGGATTTTCTTTTGGGTGAAGCTGAGGAAGGCGTTGATGCAGGCTGGGAGCATGCGGAGGGTGCTTTTGCTGTAGCCGAGGTTGGTGAGGTGGGTTTGGAAGTATAGGGATTGGAGGTTCATAATGGATGTTTTAGTAGTTCTTTTCTTGCTTCTCTGCTCTATTGATGACTTTGAGGTTGTTTACTTTCTTTCTTCTTACTTTCTCCATTGATGAGAAAGTAAGCAAAGAATCTAGGCAGTGAGAACTTCACTAAAATCTCTTCTTGTTCTCTAAAATTTTCAAACTCGCTTCGCTCAGACAGTGAAAATTTCTTAACGATAACAAGCTGAGATTTCTTAACGCTCACTTCTCAAGTGCCGTCTCTTCGGTTCAGCTTTACTTGTCTTCTATTATCTGTTATGATGGTTAATCGCTTTTAGGGGGTCTTGCATTTTCTTTGGGTCGGGGGTCGCTACTTGTAAGTTGTTGTTATTCTGTAGGTTGACTGACCCATTCAGTGACCCAAGGGTTTGGGTATCTAGAGTTTATTCAGTTGTTTATATAAGTTACCTTTGATTTTATCTTTGACAAGTTCCATATTATCCCAGTAGGATATTTTATATCGATAGGTGTTTCTTATGCCTATGTTGCTTTTGGTGATGTATTCGAGTTCCATCAGGTTGATAAAATGGCGCTGCATCTGGCTTTTGCTGATTCTAAACTTTTGACGTATTTCACGCTGTTCGAACTCGTAGTCTTTGCCTTTATTCAGGACGTATTCCTTGAGTTTCTCGTAGAAGTCACGGAGGCTTCCGTCAAGCTCATCGACTTTTAATATGATGCTGTCGAACATGATTTCGATAGCGGTCTGAAGGTCTTCTTTGGCTGTCAGTAATCTGCCTTGGTCGTCTTTCTGGCGCTGGTATTGATTGAGCAGTGTGATCTGACGTACATAGCTTTGGAACAGATCGTTGAGTCTTCTGATCTTGTGGGCTTCTCTTGGCAGTTCTATCTGGTTGGCGAAGCGGTTTACTACGTCATAAGGCTTCAAAAGTCGCATGCAGTGGCGAAGGAAGACTCTGATTTCCTGCTCTTTTTGACGGTTAATGATGCCTGCTGATTTGTTGTTTTGATATTGGATGATTCGTAATGTTTGTTCATGGCTTTCATCGACGGCGACGATGAAGCAACGGCTCATGTTGTCTTCGTAGATTTCGCCTCTGGTGGTGGCTGAGAGTGATGCTATCGGGCCGTAAACGGTCTTGACAAAGCCTGTGATTTCTCCTGTGCGTTCATTTTTGCCACTGGTACTGCTGGATATCATGCCTTTGGATTGTAGTTCTCTGAATGCAAGCTCTGCTTTTTCTTCCAAGCCGTCGTAATCCTCGATGCCGATGAGCTTGTTTTTGAGTTCGTTCTGGCCATAATTGTACAGACTGCTTTCAGTAACTCTGGTCAGGCTGATCATGTCTTCTTCGGGCATGAAGTCCATTATTGTAGCCAACAGGTGTGTCTTGCCACTTCCGGAGCTTCCTTGGATGAGGGCATGCAAAGTCTCAGGCATCTTGTAGCTGGAAGCGATGCCGAAGAGAAAGAGACGGTTGTTTTCTTCTCCCACGACTCCGCTTTTGCCGATAAGTTCATTGATTCTTTGCATCAGGTTGGGCTTGCTGAGGAAGTCCATGCAGGCGGATCTGGTGTTGCTTGGGATGTCTACGGGTTTGTTTTCCTGCTGGTCTTCAGGGTTTTGGCTTTCTCGGTATTCATCAAGCAGATCTACTAATTGGCTCAAGTCGCTTTCGATGAGGTCGGGACGCAAATGGAGCTTCTCGCCTGCTTCACGGCTGACTTTTTCGGTTTGCTTGTCTTCGTATAGGTCGAGCTTGCTGCGGCTTTTTTTGGTGGTTCCGGGGTTTTCGATGACCAAGGTGACCTTGAGGCTATCGAGGTCTGTGCGGAGGCCTCCTTTGATGGAGTAGATGGCGGTGGGGGTGGTGAAGAGCAAGCTGTGTGGGTTGTCTACTTGGAGAGATGGGATGGATACTTCTGAGCTATCTGATGCGGGGCGCACAAGATCTTGTGCGCTTACGATGGAGATATCATCGGGCATGGCGGATATATCTGGCATATCGATATCGGATCTGCCATCAGATATAGATGGATGATCGGATGCAGGGTGCACAATATCTTGTGCGCTTACATCGGGCAAGGCAAGCCTGGCCCGTGGGATGCGGGCATCGAGCAGATGGGTGAAGATCGCAGTGTCGTCGTGGCTGATGAGGAGGCTGTTGATGTCTTCGTCGTCAGGGGTGTCCACGGATGATATTTTTGTGTTGGGTAGCAGGTTTGTGAGTTCTTGGCTGTATTTTTCAGTGGCTTTTTTGCCGGCTTGGTCGCCGTCGAGGAAGAGGATGATTTCTTCGAGGGACGACAAGTTTTTGAGTGCTGTTTTGTGTTCTTCCGTCATGCCGTTGGTGCCGTAGAGTGCCAGCAGGCTGTATTTTGCTGTGATCTCGGGGAGCTGGAGCAGGCTGGCGGTGTCGATGATGGATTCGCAGAGGATGATCTTTTTGGTGTCTGCGGATGGGTAGCAGGGATAGAGGCCTTGGCGGTTTTTTAGATAAAAATGCTTGGGGGATGATGAGGGCATCGCAGGGCTCTTGACACTTTGGGATGTAGCCGATACAGGGCGCACAAGATCTTGTGCGCTTACGACAGGATCTGCGTATCTGAAGTAGAGGGAGATGATGTTGCCTTGGTGGTCTTTGAGGGGGAAGCAGAGGCTGTTTTTGGCGAAGATGCTGTAGGCTTTGCCGCCTTTGGAGGAGGTGAGGTTTTTGTCGATGAGAAGGCCGAGCTCCAGGTATTTTTGGATCAAGGATTCATCTTTGCGCTTGCCGTGGTGGAACTGCCCGGAGTTGTAGCCGATTTCGAGCATGTCTTTGTCTAGGCCTCTGTGGGACAGGTATTCTTTGGCGGTCTTGCTGCTTTGCAGGCCGTTGCGGAAGTAGAGAAAAGTGCGTGCTAGGATGCTTTCTCTGGTGTGGGCTGGTTTGGTGATTTCTCCTTGGATCATGGATTTGGCTTTGAGGATGGCTTCGTGCTTGCTGATATTTTCCTTGTGCATGATGAAGTCGATGACATCAAGGCTCTTTCCGTGGGTGGCACAGTTAGCACTGAAGCAATAGGCGGTCTGGGTCTTGTAGTAGACCTGCATGCTGGGCGTGCGGTCTTCATGAAAGGGACAGCTGAGCCTGTGCGACTTGTCGGGATGTAGGCCATAGTGGTCAAGCACCTGTGCCAGCGGAAGACGGGATTTGATGTCGGAGATTTGCATTAAAATTTATTTTAACTGTGCATATATGCTACAAATTTACACTTTAGTGAATTTCAAGCAAACACTTTATGATTTTTTTAAACACTATAAGCGTAGTATATTTGAAAAATCAGCGATTAACCGCTCTTTTTGTAGCATAAAGTATCTAAAAATGGTTTCATTCGGTAAAAAATTAAGAGAATGCAGAGAACTGAAAAGCTTCTCTCAGTCGGGATTAGCTAGAGAAATAAATGTTCATCATTCTATTATTGGAAGATATGAACGTGATGAAGCCAAACCAACCATTGATATTTTAAAAAAATTGGCTTTTGCCTTAGGAACTACTGCTGGATATTTACTTGGAGAGACAGAGGATTCGGAACTGTTTAAAGATCCAAAGATGCTGGAAAGACTTAAAGAACTCAGTCACCTTCCTCAGCAAGATAAAGAATGTATTCTTTATACTTTAGACGGATTACTACAAAATGTAAAAGCAAGGCAGGCTTTTGGGAAATAAAAAAATCCATCCCAGTCGATAATCGACCAAGATGGATTTTTGTGTATTTGCTAGCATTAGGTGCAAGTTACAAACTTGCACCAGATGGGTTGTGTTTCTAATAACATGGATTTTCATTTTTTATTATTTTAATCGAATCTATTTCAATAGATTGAATAATGTATTTTTCCCAAATATTATTATTTAATTCAGATACTCTTTTAAATGTTACTTCATCTTTTTTCTCATCTAAATCTATAAAATCATTAAATTCCACTCCCTTATTAGTAATACTAAATAATTTAAAATCATTATTAATAAATGAGTATATATTTACAAATTCAGATTCAAATATATTTTTTGATGTTTTTTTATTTGAATTATTCCAAACGTATGCTACTGCAAATTCAATAAATATATCACCATTTGAGTTATATCTTTTCAATATAAACAGACATAAAGCTTCAATCCTGTTATAATTATATTTAAAGAATCTATTATAGTATGATTGATAAATATAAAGATTATTTTTTTCTATACTAAAAGGAGAACATTGATTGAGAGTATATCCAAACAACATATTAGGATCATAATTAATATCATTTGTCTCAATTATAATTTTATAAATTTTTTTAATATTATTTTTAGCATAAATATTTAAATTCATAAATACTAAAACAAAAATCAAAATTTTTTTTATCATAAAATAAGTTTGAATATACAATACTACACATTAAACAATCTATTCATCACTTGTAGTGTTAAATAAATTAAAAGATTTATATAGTTTTTTCTTAAAATCAGTGATTTTATCTATTTCATGATTTATACTCCCAACTGGACTATCATAAATTATGAACTTCTTTTTAGGAGAATAGCCACCTAGTAAACTACTTTCAGAATATCCACCATTTGAGTAGTGTTGAGAATAAGCATAAAAATTATGTCCCCATGCATGATCTCCTACTCCATCCTCTGCATACCCTGATGGATTATGTCGAACTCCCAATCTTCTTTGTAAGTGTAGATAAACTTCGTGATAAAATGTTTTTAAAAAATCACCCTCATTAGATATCCTTTGCTCATTAAGATTAACATTATAAATCTTTAAATTTGAATTTTCATTAAATTGATTGACTAACTCCTCAGCTGTTACTCCCATACGCTTAAAGACCTCCTCAAATCTATCAATCTCTAAGATTTTTTCTAAAACTTCTGGTTTACTGATATTTTCCTGTATCCAGGTTGTTTCTTCCTCTTTAGAGTTAAAATGACTTTTAAATCTATAGATTGCACGAGCGATAGACTCTACATCAATTGTTGATCCATTTTCTTTAGTATATGTCAACTCTGAATTAACTGTAAAGTATATTTTAATATTTGCAGCCTTTTCAGGATCTGAAATATTATCCATTATCATTTTTAACTTATCACTTGCAATAATGGATAATTCTACATCATCTTTATAACCTGAAAATGAATTAGTATATATTAATTCTTCAAGGCCATCAAGATCAATAGCCCAAATTGGCTTATTCCCCGCAAACTGATAAGGCGTATACCAAGGATAACTCTTAGTCAACGGATCAACACTCAAAAACTTGGCGATGGTAGGGTTGTAAATTCTGAAACCATAGTCATAATTCGTCTGGCTACCCCACTCACCGTCTTGGTCTTTCTCCTTGCCGTTAAATCCATACCCATAATTCTCCTCAAAGGTCGGAGAGCCTCCTTGTGAGGGTCTCTTCAGGAAGCCCTTTTGGCGTTCCCTTGCTTCTAATTTAGGGGATTTTGGGATTTATTTGTGCATTTTACTGTCTGTTTTTCTTTTATTCACTGTATTGTTGATTTTCAATGGTGTTCATGAGCTGACAAAGTCAGGTTCAATTGAAAGAAAAAAGAGGGCTTATCCATGGACTACCTATGGAGTATCTACGGAGTACTGCCGTCTGGTCGCCCTCACTCCAGGGCGAAGGAACATCGTTCAGGGCTGGGCTGGCAAAGGGCTGTGAAGTATCGTGAACGGAAGGGCCTGTAAGGAGCAGGAAGGCGTATAAAAAAAGCATGACCGAAGAGGAAAAGAGTAAAAGGAGAAGTATTTTAATATTCGAGGGGTAAAAATGAAAGGTTCGGAGCGAAGTATGAACGTAGATACCTTTCACTTTTTATGCCTCGTCCCCTCCTACTTCTCCTTTTTTCTTTCCTCGGTGTTGCTTGGCAGTTGGTTGGCTAGAGCTGTGTTTCAGGGAGCTAAGTTTTAATATAAGACGAGGGTCTTATATGGGTACTTTTATTTTGAAGCTGTTAAGTTCTGTACGTTATGTTTTTCATTTCCGCTGGATTAAAGTCTTGTTGTTGAAGCGGCTACGAGTTGTGGCGAAGCTACCTGCGCGCCCCAGCGGCAGTCATGGACAGGGAATGTGAAGGATGAGCATGGTGGACATGATACTGACGCTGGGCAAAGGGCGCGCCCAAACTATCGAAGGCGATGGACTGCTGGTGACTGCCAGAAGTGAAGGGAGGGACGACCAAAACGGAAGGTAGTGGCCAAGCAGGACAAAGTAGCCTGAGGTGAGGATGAGGAAGGAGTGCAAGCTTCGTGACAGACTGCGAAGCACCGACGAAGGAGGCGAACAGTTGTTTTTTTCTTCAATTGAAAAAATAAATAATAGGAAAAAAGGGCTGTGAGGTCTGGCGGGAAGCTTTGCCGACTGATGAAGACGAACGCCTTATAACCCTGTTTCAAGTGAGCAGTGAGGATTCTACGAGGCAGTGCCGTTTCCTTGTTGGCTAATTGCTAGCCCAATGGATGTTTCTTGAGGATCTCTTCTTTGAGCTTGTCGGTTTGGCTGTGTTTGTACCTTTCGGTGGTGCTGGGGTACTTGTGGCCTGCGAAGGTCTGGACATGGCGGATGTCTTTGCCGTCTTTGAGAAGGTTGGCGATGACGCTCTGGCGGATGGTCTTGGGATTGAGGGTACGGTCAGGGAAGAGTGGCCGCATGGTTTCGATGAGGTAGCCGATGCCTTCGCCGTTTTCTTCTTTGCCGAGCTTGCTGATGATGAGGGCTTGGCTGTCGTCTTTGGTCAGTTGCGGGCGGTCCTGCTGGATGTAGTTCATGAGCCAGAAGACTTGTTCGGGTCTGAGCCTGAGGGTTCTGGCGTTGGATTTGGGAGTGGAACGGATGTCGATGGTGCCTTTTTCGAGGTTGATATCCTGAAGCTGGAGACTTCGGATATCGCCGTTGGTGAGTGCCTGCCAGATGAGGAAGCTGATGATGATCTTGTTGCGGTTGCGGAGAAGGACGTAGCGCTCTTCTCTGTCAAGGAGAAGGGCGAGTTCTTCGGTGTTAAAGAGTTCCTGCATCTGGATATCTCGGCTCTTGTTGTCCCTGAGCTTGACGGACTTTGCCGGATGGTCTTTTCTGACGCCCTGATGGATGAGCCAGTCGTAATATTTTTTCAGGGCAAAAAGTGCCACTTTGGGGTCTTTGTCTTCATTGCGGAGGCTTCCGATGTACTGCATGACTTGTTGATAGTCCGCGTCTTCGGGAGTGGTGCTTTTATTTTCAAATGAAAGAAAAAAGAGATTGATTTCACGAAGGTAGCGCTTGGCAGTGCCTTGGGTGTGATGCTGTCGGAGGTAGTTTTCTAGTTCCATGTGTCGAGTTGTTGTTGGGAGATCTGAGTGTATATCTGTGTGGTATCCAGATGTTTGTGTCCGAGGAAGTTGCGGACGTATTCAGCGGAGAGGCCGTTTTCAAGCAGATGGCTGGCGATGCTGTGCCTGAGATGATGGAGGCTGATCTTCTTCCGGATGCCTGCCCTGTCGAGGATTTTGTGAAGCATTCTGTTCATGGAGACGCCTGACATGCGCTGTCCTCTGCTGTTGCAGAAGAAGGCATTGGTGCCTTTGGGGATACGGCTGTAAAGGCTGTAACGCTCAAGGTCTTCGGTGACTTTGTCGCTCATGGGAACGGCTCTCCAGCGTCCGTTTTTGCCGGATCTGACGTAGAGCATTTGCTTGACGAAGTGCAGGTCTCTGAGGTCGAGGGCTTCGCCTTCGGATCTTCTGAGTCCGCATCCGTAGAAAACGCTGAGCAAAGCTCTTTCCTGTAGGCTGTGGCAGTAGTTGTAGAGTTGTTTGACTTCCTGCTGTGTGAGGATTTCTTTTTTGCTCTGCTGGGGACTTGGGAAGTGCAGTCCGCTGATGGGGTTGCTGTTGAGTTCTCCTGAGTCTATTTTCCATTGAAAAAATAAGCGCATGGCGTATATGTGGTGCTGGATGTAGCTGTCGCTGAGGCCTCCGAAACGTTTCTTGTTGGGGCGTTCTTGTAGGTGGTTATGGAAGCTTTGGATGTCTTCGGGATTGATGTCATGGATTTTCTTTTGGGTGAAGCTGAGGAAGGCGTTGATGCAGGCTGGGAGCATGCGGAGGGTGCTTTTGCTGTAGCCGAGGTTGGTGAGGTGGGTTTGGAAGTATAGGGATTGGAGGTTCATAATGGATGTTTTAGTAGTTCTTTTCTTGCTTCTCTGCTCTATTGATGACTTTGAGGTTGTTTACTTTCTTTCTTCTTACTTTCTCCATTGATGAGAAAGTAAGCAAAGAATCTAGGCAGTGAGAACTTCACTAAAATCTCTTCTTGTTCTCTAAAATTTTCAAACTCGCTTCGCTCAGACAGTGAAAATTTCTTAACGATAACAAGCTGAGATTTCTTAACGCTCACTTCTCAAGTGCCGTCTCTTCGGTTCAGCTTTACTTGTCTTCTATTATCTGTTATGATGGTTAATCGCTTTTAGGGGGTCTTGCATTTTCTTTGGGTCGGGGGTCGCTACTTGTAAGTTGTTGTTATTCTGTAGGTTGACTGACCCATTCAGTGACCCAAGGGTTTGGGTATCTAGAGTTTATTCAGTTGTTTATATAAGTTACCTTTGATTTTATCTTTGACAAGTTCCATATTATCCCAGTAGGATATTTTATATCGATAGGTGTTTCTTATGCCTATGTTGCTTTTGGTGATGTATTCGAGTTCCATCAGGTTGATAAAATGGCGCTGCATCTGGCTTTTGCTGATTCTAAACTTTTGACGTATTTCACGCTGTTCGAACTCGTAGTCTTTGCCTTTATTCAGGACGTATTCCTTGAGTTTCTCGTAGAAGTCACGGAGGCTTCCGTCAAGCTCATCGACTTTTAATATGATGCTGTCGAACATGATTTCGATAGCGGTCTGAAGGTCTTCTTTGGCTGTCAGTAATCTGCCTTGGTCGTCTTTCTGGCGCTGGTATTGATTGAGCAGTGTGATCTGACGTACATAGCTTTGGAACAGATCGTTGAGTCTTCTGATCTTGTGGGCTTCTCTTGGCAGTTCTATCTGGTTGGCGAAGCGGTTTACTACGTCATAAGGCTTCAAAAGTCGCATGCAGTGGCGAAGGAAGACTCTGATTTCCTGCTCTTTTTGACGGTTAATGATGCCTGCTGATTTGTTGTTTTGATATTGGATGATTCGTAATGTTTGTTCATGGCTTTCATCGACGGCGACGATGAAGCAACGGCTCATGTTGTCTTCGTAGATTTCGCCTCTGGTGGTGGCTGAGAGTGATGCTATCGGGCCGTAAACGGTCTTGACAAAGCCTGTGATTTCTCCTGTGCGTTCATTTTTGCCACTGGTACTGCTGGATATCATGCCTTTGGATTGTAGTTCTCTGAATGCAAGCTCTGCTTTTTCTTCCAAGCCGTCGTAATCCTCGATGCCGATGAGCTTGTTTTTGAGTTCGTTCTGGCCATAATTGTACAGACTGCTTTCAGTAACTCTGGTCAGGCTGATCATGTCTTCTTCGGGCATGAAGTCCATTATTGTAGCCAACAGGTGTGTCTTGCCACTTCCGGAGCTTCCTTGGATGAGGGCATGCAAAGTCTCAGGCATCTTGTAGCTGGAAGCGATGCCGAAGAGAAAGAGACGGTTGTTTTCTTCTCCCACGACTCCGCTTTTGCCGATAAGTTCATTGATTCTTTGCATCAGGTTGGGCTTGCTGAGGAAGTCCATGCAGGCGGATCTGGTGTTGCTTGGGATGTCTACGGGTTTGTTTTCCTGCTGGTCTTCAGGGTTTTGGCTTTCTCGGTATTCATCAAGCAGATCTACTAATTGGCTCAAGTCGCTTTCGATGAGGTCGGGACGCAAATGGAGCTTCTCGCCTGCTTCACGGCTGACTTTTTCGGTTTGCTTGTCTTCGTATAGGTCGAGCTTGCTGCGGCTTTTTTTGGTGGTTCCGGGGTTTTCGATGACCAAGGTGACCTTGAGGCTATCGAGGTCTGTGCGGAGGCCTCCTTTGATGGAGTAGATGGCGGTGGGGGTGGTGAAGAGCAAGCTGTGTGGGTTGTCTACTTGGAGAGATGGGATGGATACTTCTGAGCTATCTGATGCGGGGCGCACAAGATCTTGTGCGCTTACGATGGAGATATCATCGGGCATGGCGGATATATCTGGCATATCGATATCGGATCTGCCATCAGATATAGATGGATGATCGGATGCAGGGTGCACAATATCTTGTGCGCTTACATCGGGCAAGGCAAGCCTGGCCCGTGGGATGCGGGCATCGAGCAGATGGGTGAAGATCGCAGTGTCGTCGTGGCTGATGAGGAGGCTGTTGATGTCTTCGTCGTCAGGGGTGTCCACGGATGATATTTTTGTGTTGGGTAGCAGGTTTGTGAGTTCTTGGCTGTATTTTTCAGTGGCTTTTTTGCCGGCTTGGTCGCCGTCGAGGAAGAGGATGATTTCTTCGAGGGACGACAAGTTTTTGAGTGCTGTTTTGTGTTCTTCCGTCATGCCGTTGGTGCCGTAGAGTGCCAGCAGGCTGTATTTTGCTGTGATCTCGGGGAGCTGGAGCAGGCTGGCGGTGTCGATGATGGATTCGCAGAGGATGATCTTTTTGGTGTCTGCGGATGGGTAGCAGGGATAGAGGCCTTGGCGGTTTTTTAGATAAAAATGCTTGGGGGATGATGAGGGCATCGCAGGGCTCTTGACACTTTGGGATGTAGCCGATACAGGGCGCACAAGATCTTGTGCGCTTACGACAGGATCTGCGTATCTGAAGTAGAGGGAGATGATGTTGCCTTGGTGGTCTTTGAGGGGGAAGCAGAGGCTGTTTTTGGCGAAGATGCTGTAGGCTTTGCCGCCTTTGGAGGAGGTGAGGTTTTTGTCGATGAGAAGGCCGAGCTCCAGGTATTTTTGGATCAAGGATTCATCTTTGCGCTTGCCGTGGTGGAACTGCCCGGAGTTGTAGCCGATTTCGAGCATGTCTTTGTCTAGGCCTCTGTGGGACAGGTATTCTTTGGCGGTCTTGCTGCTTTGCAGGCCGTTGCGGAAGTAGAGAAAAGTGCGTGCTAGGATGCTTTCTCTGGTGTGGGCTGGTTTGGTGATTTCTCCTTGGATCATGGATTTGGCTTTGAGGATGGCTTCGTGCTTGCTGATATTTTCCTTGTGCATGATGAAGTCGATGACATCAAGGCTCTTTCCGTGGGTGGCACAGTTAGCACTGAAGCAATAGGCGGTCTGGGTCTTGTAGTAGACCTGCATGCTGGGCGTGCGGTCTTCATGAAAGGGACAGCTGAGCCTGTGCGACTTGTCGGGATGTAGGCCATAGTGGTCAAGCACCTGTGCCAGCGGAAGACGGGATTTGATGTCGGAGATTTGCATTAAAATTTATTTTAACTGTGCATATATGCTACAAATTTACACTTTAGTGAATTTCAAGCAAACACTTTATGATTTTTTTAAACACTATAAGCGTAGTATATTTGAAAAATCAGCGATTAACCGCTCTTTTTGTAGCATAAAGTATCTAAAAATGGTTTCATTCGGTAAAAAATTAAGAGAATGCAGAGAACTGAAAAGCTTCTCTCAGTCGGGATTAGCTAGAGAAATAAATGTTCATCATTCTATTATTGGAAGATATGAACGTGATGAAGCCAAACCAACCATTGATATTTTAAAAAAATTGGCTTTTGCCTTAGGAACTACTGCTGGATATTTACTTGGAGAGACAGAGGATTCGGAACTGTTTAAAGATCCAAAGATGCTGGAAAGACTTAAAGAACTCAGTCACCTTCCTCAGCAAGATAAAGAATGTATTCTTTATACTTTAGACGGATTACTACAAAATGTAAAAGCAAGGCAGGCTTTTGGGAAATAAAAAAATCCATCCCAGTCGATAATCGACCAAGATGGATTTTTGTGTATTTGCTAGCATTAGGTGCAAGTTACAAACTTGCACCAGATGGGTTGTGTTTCTAATAACATGGATTTTCATTTTTTATTATTTTAATCGAATCTATTTCAATAGATTGAATAATGTATTTTTCCCAAATATTATTATTTAATTCAGATACTCTTTTAAATGTTACTTCATCTTTTTTCTCATCTAAATCTATAAAATCATTAAATTCCACTCCCTTATTAGTAATACTAAATAATTTAAAATCATTATTAATAAATGAGTATATATTTACAAATTCAGATTCAAATATATTTTTTGATGTTTTTTTATTTGAATTATTCCAAACGTATGCTACTGCAAATTCAATAAATATATCACCATTTGAGTTATATCTTTTCAATATAAACAGACATAAAGCTTCAATCCTGTTATAATTATATTTAAAGAATCTATTATAGTATGATTGATAAATATAAAGATTATTTTTTTCTATACTAAAAGGAGAACATTGATTGAGAGTATATCCAAACAACATATTAGGATCATAATTAATATCATTTGTCTCAATTATAATTTTATAAATTTTTTTAATATTATTTTTAGCATAAATATTTAAATTCATAAATACTAAAACAAAAATCAAAATTTTTTTTATCATAAAATAAGTTTGAATATACAATACTACACATTAAACAATCTATTCATCACTTGTAGTGTTAAATAAATTAAAAGATTTATATAGTTTTTTCTTAAAATCAGTGATTTTATCTATTTCATGATTTATACTCCCAACTGGACTATCATAAATTATGAACTTCTTTTTAGGAGAATAGCCACCTAGTAAACTACTTTCAGAATATCCACCATTTGAGTAGTGTTGAGAATAAGCATAAAAATTATGTCCCCATGCATGATCTCCTACTCCATCCTCTGCATACCCTGATGGATTATGTCGAACTCCCAATCTTCTTTGTAAGTGTAGATAAACTTCGTGATAAAATGTTTTTAAAAAATCACCCTCATTAGATATCCTTTGCTCATTAAGATTAACATTATAAATCTTTAAATTTGAATTTTCATTAAATTGATTGACTAACTCCTCAGCTGTTACTCCCATACGCTTAAAGACCTCCTCAAATCTATCAATCTCTAAGATTTTTTCTAAAACTTCTGGTTTACTGATATTTTCCTGTATCCAGGTTGTTTCTTCCTCTTTAGAGTTAAAATGACTTTTAAATCTATAGATTGCACGAGCGATAGACTCTACATCAATTGTTGATCCATTTTCTTTAGTATATGTCAACTCTGAATTAACTGTAAAGTATATTTTAATATTTGCAGCCTTTTCAGGATCTGAAATATTATCCATTATCATTTTTAACTTATCACTTGCAATAATGGATAATTCTACATCATCTTTATAACCTGAAAATGAATTAGTATATATTAATTCTTCAAGGCCATCAAGATCAATAGCCCAAATTGGCTTATTCCCCGCAAACTGATAAGGCGTATACCAAGGATAACTCTTAGTCAACGGATCAACACTCAAAAACTTGGCGATGGTAGGGTTGTAAATTCTGAAACCATAGTCATAATTCGTCTGGCTACCCCACTCACCGTCTTGGTCTTTCTCCTTGCCGTTAAATCCATAACGATAGCCTTTTGCTCCCGTCATTCTTCCGATCATTTGCAGACCGAAAGGGTAATAATCAGAAGTGCTGAGCACTTCAGGGTGATAATTCACCTTGCCTTCCGCGTCGGGCTCCAGCTTCACTTTGTCGCTCACAACCGCCAGCACATTGCCCAGGTGATTACTCAACTCATAGCTGCGGCTTCCAAACTTACGCTGCCCTATATCGGCGGTATTGTCATACTGCCCTAGTCTGGACGAACCGTACAAGTCATGCTTGAAAGCGCGATCCTTAAGCGTAAATCCTCCTCTTCTAGGCCCACTGCCTGGAATCGAAGAAGTACTCACAGGCCCAGGTACTCCAGGGCCAGGCCCTGTATGCGTGTAATAACCCCACTCGACCACATGGGTCTCATAAGTTCCCATCACATTGCCTGACGCATCCCTAATATACGTAGTTTTTTGAATTTCTTCAATATCAATGACATATGGATTTGTCTGAGGCTCGCTGATATTGTTCTCGATGATCACCGGATCATTAGACCTAATGCTTTTGACCGAGCTTTTTTCAACTCTATTTCCTGTCGCATCATATCTGAATCGAATGAGCATCGCATCTATGCCTTCTCTTTTGATGCTGTCCACTTTGCCCTGCACATTCCAATAAATCTTGATCCCATCTTCTTTGTCCTCTATCAGGTTGCCAATCTCGTCATACACATACCTGACGAATTGAGGATCCTCAGTCACTTCTTCCGGCACTGTCTCGATGGTAGTATTGAACTCTCCCGTGCCATCGCTGTAAAATCCATGATCAAGAATAATTTCTTCCGCGGCTTTTGCATTGTACTGGCCGCTCCCTGTTAGGTACGTTTTATATATCGCGCGCTTGTACAAGTCCTCATCATTGCCAAAAGAATAAACCGTCTGCTCTTGATAGTTCTGATCCAATTGTCCTTGAGGAGTTTGCAATGCCAGCAATTTATTGGTCTTGCCATTTCGTTCGTCATATTGATAAGCGAAATCTTCCTGCAAAGCGCCATTGTTATCATATCGCTTAAGCGTCAACAGGTTGCCATTAGCGTCATAGGTATAATCCGTATCATAGGCGGACGGCACAGTACCCTTGGCTCTTTCCGATACTTGCAAAGGAGTAGGATAACTTGGCGCGACGATATCAGTCAGCGCTCTGGAAGCGACAATTCTATTGAGCTGATCATACCTGTACACCATAGCGTTCACGCCTTTCAGCCTCTCTCCCGCTTGATAGCCGACTTGAGGCAAATCGGTGACCATATATGCGATATTGCCATTGTACAATCCTTTGTATGTCTGGTTCTCCTCGCCATAGAGCGTGTTGGTATTGTGCCACATGTTCATCTCATTATGGCTGTTAGGAGAATAAATCGGCTTGTAGTCCCCTTCAAAATAGCCCAATTGATAGGCGAAAGCATCTCTGGCCACATAAGAAGTTCCGGCGCCGTCGCCTCCTACCATATCATTCTCGCCTGGCGTATTGACGCCTTTCAGCCAGCCCTGAAGCGTGTAATAATAATCAAGTCCCTGCACTTTGTAATGCCCCAATTCCACTCTAGCCAGCGGTCCATGCGGATAGTATCTGTACGTAGCCTCTCTATTCCACAAATACATGTCCGTGGAAGTTTCCACATATTTCAATCGATTATCCGCATCATAATCATATCGATGCGCGAACTGGTCGGACTTTCCATATTGGTAAAACACGTAATTGACATTGCCGCTGACCAAATCATACACATAATCCAATCGCTTATAGCCCGCTCCCGGATTGTCATGCAGTATAGACTTCACATTGCCATGAATATCATAGCTGTAATAGGTGGACACAGGCATAAAGTCTTCGCTGTCTTGTCTGGCAATAACCCAAGACACTCTATTTCTCAAATTCTCCTGAACGAAGTCTTCTTCCGAAGGTATGTCCTCCGACGGACTGTCGTAATATGTCATGATATGGCTCAACTTGGCAATGGAGGCTCCGGGATAGGACATATCATTGACGACATCTTGAATTTGCACCGTTGGCGTATTTCCGAAAAACCCATCCAAGCATTCGCCCGATTCCACAACTCTACCCAGATCATCATATCTGGTATAAGACAATCTGTACTGTTCAGTCACGCCATCCTCTGCTATTACCGGCTCTCTTTGTTTCGCATTCTGAGAGAATCTCAATCGTCCGAGTCTATCATACCAAAACAAAGTCTCTCCTCCATCCGGACTATATTGCTTACTCAGTTGATTCAAGCTATTGTACACATAGCGAGTGGTCATCTCATGTCTCGGATTATCCGAAGAAGTCATGGAGCTTTTGTATTGCGCAAATCGAAGCGCGTCTTCTCCCGACAATGGATTCACTCCCTTAGGAGGAACGGTCATCACCAAATTGCCCGACTGATCATAATAGTACAATGTATAATGATAGTCCGCCAAGGAATAACTGTAAGTAAAATTCTCTTCGGCAGAAGCCAAACACTTCGTGTCGCTCAGCTCAGCAATTATGGTTTCAATGTAAGCCTCGTACTCCTGCTCAGCATCTTGAGCAGCTTTTTCTCTCGCTTTGTCCAAGCATACGTTTTTCCAGTCTTGGAAAGAAAACTCATAATTGAAAACTTCAAGTCCCGTAGTAGTCGATGATGAATACTTTTTGCAGTAAGATTTGCTTTCAGTTGTTACACTATATATAGGTCTTGTCTCAGTAGAAGTATTTACATAAAAAGTTTGAGTTAACTCCTCAGGACCACAAGGTAAAAATTGAACGAGTTCAATACTAACAGTAATATTGCCTTTAACCTCTTCTCTCCATTGGAAAGTATAACTCGAACCAGTATGAGTTCCTCCTTGAATATATTCACTTCCCTCTCTAACACTAATTCTACTTATTTGACAAGTTGAATTTGGTATATCTATTTCGCCAGCTGGTCTAATATTCATTTTAACCGTCTCAGTACCAGTCTGTATCCTAGATTTTAAATCAAAAGAAATATTATTTTCACAAGCCCACACAGGCTTTATCACAGTCACTTCTGACATGGCACAATTAAAGCCATATGATTGAAGAATTTGCTTCACCTCGCTCAGAGGGCCGCTTGTTGCTTCCCAGTCTTCTGTGTAAATATCACCCAAAATATTGCCTGGGAAACCGCTTTGCTTGTCAAAGGTTGCTTGATTTGAAAAATACTCCTTCAACAAATCCAGCACCCTAGCTTGATCAGCGCTTGATAGAGACTGCAAACTCTCGTTATAATCTCCGCAGGAGCTTAATATACTGACCATCGCCATATTGGCGTATTCGTCAGTTGGATAATTTGAAGGATCAGTCCAAGCATCATATTCTTCCTCTTGCATGATTTCCACCTCAGTCTGCGGCTTATTGCTCATATCTTGCAGCTCATATCTTTTCTTCAACTCAGGACAATTTAGAATCTCAGGAATCTCCAATTTAAGCTGGCGCTTCGCTTCCAAATAATAACCTCTTCCCATATTCCACTGAATAAGCTTGGTGTCTTCGCTGCTTTGCTCCCTGTATAACACATGATTGCCTGATCCGCTCTTTTCTCCATATTCATTGTATTTCAAAGACGTTGCCTGAGGATTCACAATATCATTCCAGCTGGCTCTGATATTCTGGCCACTAGCGTCAGTGCCAATATGCATATTGCCCAACAATTCCTTCATTCTGGTCTTCATGTTCGAAAACTCAAACTGAAAAAATGGATCATTGTCCACGATGCCGTTCAATGTTTTCAATGAGCTTGGCACATCATCCCAAGTAGCGTACATTGCCAGCCTCAAATCAAATACATCGCCTCCAGACACAGAAGCTTCATTATTTTCATAAAAATCTATGACGCATTCTTCTCCACTATACTTATAACTGGCCAATGAGATATCCGCCAATTTGGTGTCAAGCGTTTCTCCAGGATGGCTTTCTTCCCAACATTCTATTGTTGTGCAAGCGTCGCAAAGACTCTCGTCCACAATATTGGCTTTAGCGTCAGTTTCCGCTTTTTTCGCAATTGCTTCTGGCAATGCCACAGCTATTGCTTTTAGTTCCTCATAGCTTTTTTCCTTGGTTATTAGTCTTTTGCTAATTGTATATTCACCGATATCGTTAAGTATCACAGTGAAGCTCACTTTATCCCCTTCAATCAATGAATGTACAACATCGCAATTATCCGTGCTAAGTCCTTTGATAATGATATTTCTCTCTTCTCCCTCATCCGCACCAGTAAGGTTCATTTCTCTTTGCAAGGGATCAACCATGGATATTTCCAGATCATACTCGCAAGTATGACAATAATCCAATGCGCTTATGGTTGATGAGATAGAACTTAGCTCATACTCGAAGATATATTCAGAACTTGCTTTTTCGTTGAATATCTTATGACTGATGGTCGCTTGATCTTTCAACAAAATATTTTTATCATTCAAGCTCACAATCAAACGATTTTCCTCAGGATTATTACTCGGAAGTTTCTCTAAGTTGGCAGGTCCTGCGCCTGTCAAAGCGGTAGCCACCGTTCGACCCGATTGATCCAAATAAGTTAGACTTACTTGGCCATTGGGGTCCATCACCGCATTTTTTTTATAATGCAAAGAGTTTCCAACATTCAAACCAAACAAACGATACAACTCCACGGAAGTAGGTGTAGTATAGAAATAACGTGTATCATGGGCATCTTCGGGGTTATCCAACTCAAAACCAAATCGGAATTTGCTCCCCAACCCGGATTGCATAGTAGGTCTGCTATTGCCATCGTTCGTATACATTGTCTGCGCGTATGGATACTCTTCAGCGTCAGGAATCATCTTCTCAGGATCAATCCACCATTGGGTTCCTTGGCCTCTCAAGTCAATAATTTTAATGAAATCATTGTCAGGGGAATAATAACTGCTAGCGCCTGCTTTTTTGGAATCCATCGGAGTCTTTTTCTCCCCTCCATTATCATAATGAAATTTGTGAAAAGCGTCATTTTTCACAACATCAGACACATTGGGAGCCACTCCCTCGGCTGTTTTAAAAGCATTCACATCCCTATATTTAAGAGATGTACCCTGCATAGGAGCAGGCAATGGCGATATCGAAGCTCTACCTTCATAATCGTATAATGAGCTGGAAATCAAAGTCGTCTGGTCTGTATTGAGATTGGTAAGCGTTTGCCTATTTCTCAACAAACCGTCATAATATGATATCACCGACTTGGATTTTCCATTTTCGGCATAACTAGTCGATTTTTGCCAATTTTTATCATAAGAAATATTATTAATATTATCAATTTCCAAATTAGGAATTCCATTATTACTCACCAATACAATCTTCCATTGGCCATATTGGATTCCTCCTGAGGCATTTTCTCTATAAGCTCTTACTCTGCAATAAAAATCACCTTGAACATATTCACCCGCTCTCAACAAGTACTCATTATTGGACAAGTTCACTCTGATTGCCGATCGAAACAAGCTTTGATTATTAAATGGGTTCTCGTTATTGATATTCAATTGGTCCATGAACAGCCATTCGAATTGATACCCATCCGCGTCAAGAACATTATCCCATGTCATCAGATAGTCAATTTTGGAAACAAAGTGATTGCCATAAGTAGCTTCCTCTACAACTTCTTGTGGAAATACGTTGTAGATATCCAAACTGGAATAAAAATCCGTTTTTTTGCGATAAAGCATCGGTTGAACGGCAATTCGATGCTTTGCATCATCCAATTGGCTTTCATCCAGTATAGTTACCAAATAAGTATAATCGTCAAAGCATTGAACCAAAGTATCCATAAAGGCGACTTGCTCGAAGACTTGATCTTGCATATTCAATTGCATTTCCTCGCTCCATTGCTTTCCTGTTCTCAAACTTTCCACATCCAAACGTATTCGAACCGACCAATCCGTATCTGTGCGATAAGGACTTTTTGATCCAATACCCGGAGTAGACCATATATACCTAAAGTGAAAAGCCGGATAATATGTGCCTGTGACACAGCCAGAGCTTACAAAAAACAAGTTCTTGGGCTCCGTCAAATTTTGATCACTCAAATATGTGCCTGGAGAAAGCAAAGCTTCCTCTGACACAGATTTGCTTCCATCCCGAAGCACTCGATATGCCTCAGGCACCTGATCTTGTCCATTGGCCAGATATGAGTTCAAAACTATCAAGCCAATTAAGTGTAGTATCGTAAAGAATCTATTCATTTCGTTGTGCTTAGTATTGTTTGTTTGTCAAGCCTAGTCATGGCTATCATTTCGTTTTAACTCTGTATTGATTGTGCTCTTCAATAGTCATCACGCCTTTTTCAGTCTCTTTTTGCACTATTTTTAAGTTCAACTCATCATCATAATGATAATAGGTGGCGTAGTTGTTTTGGTCCAACACAGCCTTAAGCATATCCGTTTGCAAATCATACACATATGTCTGCATATTGCCTTGATAAGGATGAATTCTCAAGTCATCGTAATACACCTCGCCGGCAGCCACCAATCTGATCTTAAACATTTCGATACCATCAGGAGCTGTAAAGTCTCCTTCTATTTTTTGCCATCCATCGATGACATTGCCTTTTGGAGCAATGGCATAGGATCCGATTTGATTGTTCAGACGATCGTAAAACTCCATTTCTATACCCAATTCAGAGCTAATCTCATAACCTTGAACAGAATAACTATCCGCAACCCAGGCTGAAATCAGGTATTTTTTCCCCGGCGCGAGCTTTATTCTTCTTTGCTCCCAGAACACATCCACTCCATTGACAAGCATAAGGCTTCTTTCTCCAGTATGCGCATGCATCCTTGTCAAGCTTATTTCAGGACTCTCCGGCACCATTTTCTGTCCGTGCATTGCTATCACATTGTCAAAATAAGCCAGTGTGGGATTGTCCACAAATATGTAATATTTTGTCGCAGGGTCATCCTTAGCTGAAAAACAATGCATATCCGCGTAAAGAAGAACTGGAATGCCATTTTTAATACCAACCAAAACAACTCTGCTTTCAATTTCATTGATTTGCTCCTCTGTAATCTCCACCAAAATTGTTTGCTTATCATGAGCCACTACCTTAAACTCATGCCACTCGATTTGCTCTCTCCTCCCAAAATCAAAATTACCGCCATCATTTGGTTCCGCATATCTTCCACTGATCCAACTTTGATTGTCCGGAAAATTAACCTCGCCTGCCAATGCTTCCTCAAAGCCTGTGTAGCCCATTTCTTCCGACCTCATGTTTTGTCCAACTGCCAATGCTTTTTGACCAAAATAACCATACAATGCTCCACTGTATATGCCCAAAGCATTTACATTATCTGTTTCATAACCATATCCGTTGTATTTCAACATTTGATTGGCTCTTATCCAGCCGGGAACCATTTCCGGATCAAATGATTGCCAGTCGAACATATTCAATGAAAAAGTACCATCAGCGGAAATATCAGGACTCGCTTCATTTATTGGGCCTGTCGACTGTCTTTGCTCACCATGATTCTCATAAACATAAGCCGAAGATGTTCTCCAAACGCCACTAGCGCCTGACTCAAATTCATTCAAATGCGCCAAGCCTACGCCCATATCCAATGGCCAGCTATCTGAAAAGGTACTGGCTGATGCAGACAAAATCTTATCAGAAGAATATGTTTTTGCTTTTATGCTTACTTGTCTTACATCAGGAAAAATCCGATCTATATCTATTAGCTTTTCCTGAACAGTATATAAAACTTCTGAATAAAGTAGCTCACCGCATTCTGTCCAATATGGAATCTTTGCAACTACATTAAATTCATTTTGATCTTCAATGTCATAAATATGAGTAATAACTTCATTAACATCTCCAGTCGTACAATTCCCATCTCCAAAATCCCATATAATATCATTATACTCATAGTGATCTACAAAAAAATTCTTGGGAGTAAATTCAACTTCAGCGGAACAAAACCCATACACAGATTTTATCTCATAATCAAAAGAAAATTCAATTTTTCTTTCTTTATACCGTTCCCCTGATGCAGGGTTGTGAACAATTTCGAATTCTTGATCAGTTTCTGAAAAATCACACGCAAATTTATCAGATGAACTAAGTGTATAACTTATTTTACCCACATAATTATCATGTATTAAGAATTTATATTTACCATTAGTTATATCATGGGAAACCGTAATCATTGCATCAAAATTGTTAATTTGTATAGCATGGAGCTCACCTCTACACCAGTTATATTCATCAATAACAACTTCAACAGTACCATCAGTATTCCAATCAAATCTATAAGGCGTTTTCCCTGGAATTTTTACTTCATAATATTCTTCTGAAGGCGTTATTCCTGTATCGTAAAAACTATATGGATTACATTGATCATTATCCCTTACAAGAATATCCCCTGTAAAATACACTACATCTAATGTAAAAGATTGAGTTGTAAAACTACACATACCTGTCTCTGTTGAGACAACTGTTACCTGAACTTGTCCTGTAAAGTTTTCATAAAATTCAAATTCATATTTGCTTTCATAATCTCCGGAAGCATTTTGGATACCTTTAACATGTCTCCCCATCACATAAGGACCTGCAGGTGTAGGTGAAACACTAACACCATGCTCACTTGCTTCAGGACAATTATCTTCAATTGCATCCATTGAAAAAATATTACCTTCAATTTTTTCACCATTTACGATATAATAAGGTGTAACTACTTCAACTGGATCTTTATAATCACATGCAGTTACATTCATTAAGCCTTGTGATCTAAGTTGACAAGTAATAAAAGTCAAGCAAATAATCAGATATAATTCTCGCATGTTTTTAAATTAAAGTTGTTTTTCAAAATATTTGACATTTTGAGGGGTATCTTCCGAAACATCTTTCAATGCGGTAACCGAACCAACAGTGGCGGTCAGATGATTTCGATAGCCCGACCTGATCACTTTAAGCGTGTACTGTATTGGCTCATCCTCATTCGTCTCTTCATTATGCGCACTCGTCTGAATCGACTCTTTACTCAAAATAGCATATTGGCCATCTGTTTGCTCACCCAAATAAAATACCTTTGCAATCGCTTCTCCGTTATTCATCAGCACCATTTCATCGCCTCTTGTCAAAGGCTCATGTTGTTTGGCAGCCGCATTGGAAAAAATATACTGTCCTAGCACATCCTCATTCGACTCCAATTCGGTATCTATAGCATATTTTATATTTTGATAGGCTCCTCCCATGCCTTTGTATTGAGTATGCCCCAAAATATTGAATGTATAAATCGGATCATCAAAATTATTGTTTACACTGCTAGCGACAACCTGTCCAGTCAATACATCCCACTTCAAGTTGTCTGTTTTCACCCACGACCCATCATTAAAGGCTTCCACAGACTCAACGATTCCAAACTGATGCACTACCTTATTGGATACAACGGTTTTAAGTTCCTTGCCATACTCGCTTCCTTCAGGCCATGGAATATAACCAGGGATTGGCCATGGAACATAAACCACATCGGTATTGGCAGAAACTCCTACTTCATAAGCAAAATCTATCACATGCTTGCTATCGAAAAAGACTTCCATTTCCTGGTTCATATATACTTGATCTCCTTCATCGTCACCATCTCTTGGAACCCTGAGCAGATTCTTTTCTCCATTGCTTGTCGGCGAAGTTGTTTTAGTCATCAAGTTATCCAGCTTCCACACATTCCTTTTATCATACCAAGTTTTATGAGCTTTGTAATTATACTTGGTCCAAGCATAAGGCTCGGCTGCAAAGCTGCCATCATCTTCTTGTCTGTAAGATTCTATTGCTTCCTGCTTGCCATGCATATCATTCAACACAATGCTATATCCTTGAGCAGCCCCATATCTATAAGACTCCATTACGCCAACTATCGGAATAGTAAACCAAGCCCTATCCGCTTCATCTGTTTTGCTTTTGTCAGTCTCATATGTCCTTACAGGAAAGTCTTTTGCAGTAAAAAATTTATGCACTGTTTTTCCCGTTGTGCCAAAGTTATGCTCTTGAGAATGCACTGGATCACCTTGCTCATTTTCCACAAATGGGAAATCCATATGTTCTATGCCCAACACTTTTTTCCCTGATTTAAAAGCGGAAGCCAAGCTCATCACCGTCACTTGCTTGTACCCCACTTGCGGCCCAGGATAATAGCTCTCATTGATAGGATACTCAAAAAAGAATTCATTGTCGGAGCGCATTGGAATTGATTGCGTATACCTTTTCGCATATCTAAGAGGATTCTCATCTCCTCCGATTGAAGGCTCATAAGCTGCAACTCCCGAGCTTATTACTTGGCCACCTTCTTCCATGGTATAGTCATATACTTGGCCAAAATAGCTTTCTCCTCCTGAGCCCTTCCAATTGTCAACGGAAGTCACTTGCCTAACACGATGTCCGCCTCCATATTTAAATTTGTCAGGACTTTTCAATCGAATCCAAGATTTTTCAGGATACAGCTTCTTTCCAAAGTTCTTATTATCAGCATATTTATAATACCCCTCAAATGCAATGCGCAAATACTTAAAAGCCGCTCCCATGGTATCAAACAACTTTTTCAAATTAGCGGCGTTTCGCTCATTTCCTTTTTGGATATTAATATGATTATTATAATTCTGGCTTATAAACTCAGGCTGATTGATTCTAATATGTTGCCAAGATCGCAAACTAATTGCATTATATCCTTGTTCTTTTTTAATATGGAAGTATCCATAAGCGTATTTTCCATCCGCGCCTTTGACCAAGCCCATTTCCTTAGTCTGATCAATATCCACATAACATGAAAGGTATTCATCCACGCCTACAGTTCCCAAATCTACCTTTACTTTCGCATAAAGCATTTGCTCTAAATCAAGGTACTTTTTAACCTCATCTTCCCTTCTCTTCTTTTTAATCGCTTCGCTTTCATCTGGATCAGGATCTTGATACGCTTTCTTTAGCGGGAAATACAATTTATCTGTGCTTCCAAGATCAATAGGCTCAGTAGTAACGCTTGTAACCTGATTATCTTGATCAAATATTGGATTTACTATTTTGGTCATCTGCATTGCTTGCTTATGTTGGACATAAGCATAGTCATCCATTTCATAGTCCACAGTTATCTCTCCGCCAGAAGGCATCTTTATTTTTTTCAAATTCCAGGCGCTTGCATC
This sequence comes from Aureibacter tunicatorum, assembly GCF_036492635.1. Taxonomy (GTDB): domain Bacteria; phylum Bacteroidota; class Bacteroidia; order Cytophagales; family Cyclobacteriaceae; genus Aureibacter; species Aureibacter tunicatorum. The sequence continues at coordinate 152,669 of NZ_AP025307.1, read as the reverse complement.
TCTATTTCTCTGTTCTGAATTGGAGAGCTTTTGATCCACATAGGGGAATATATTATTATCGGCTTCGCTGACTATTGATTTATAATTACCCCATCTGTCGTATTTTTCCTCGCTATATGGCGCATCGTTATACTCAAAAATATAAGGACTTAAACTCCCTCTGTAGTTGCTTCCATATTCCATGCTCAATTCAGTCAAAGTCAGCTTGCCTCCTGAACTATTTGGAGCTCCTCCAGCCAAATCATTATACCCCGCTGTCGCATATTGGAACCTTATCTTCTTTAAAGGTTTATCAATACCTCCGGCACGGGTGCATAAAGTAATTTGGTGTAAAGATCTCATTCGAGAACTATTGTCTTTTTCTCCATTTTCAAGAGCTCCATAACCATCATATCTGCCATCGCCATTGCTCGTGCCTATATCGAAATAAGCTATATGCGTTTTGGTTTCAGCCTTTGCCAAATACCAAACCTCTTTTTCCCCGTAAACATATGATGCTCTATTATCTTTTTGATCAGATATCAACCCCTCCATAAAATTATCTTTATCATACGGAGCTCTCCATTTGTAAGGGTTCTCTCGATCATTTACTCTTTCATAAGTAAACTTTACCCAGTAGCCAAGATCATCCTCAGTCACCCCATCATTCGTAAGATCCACATAATCAGGACCAACAATAGAAGTCAGCAAATAAGAATGAGCGTATGCAGGCATTTCAGTTTCTTTTTCAAAACCATCGCCATTGCTTCCTGTTGATCCATGTTGAACACGAGAAGGCGATGAAGAAGACGGTGTTCGATCAGTTGCGTAAATTTTTTCCTTTTGATAAAAATTGTAAGCAGGTATGCCATAAACATATCTCATGCCATCAGCATTCAAAACTGTAAATCCAGCCGTATGATCTTTTTTCATATGCTTGGCTTTATCTTGATCTCCATTTTCAGCGGGATCTCTTTCATACTTCACCAAGCTTGCATTAAAATCTCTATAATTGATACTACCCGAATTGCTATACCTTTCAACAATATCGATTTTATACAAATTGTCAAGCTCTAGCCATTTTCCTTCAGAAGTTTTTTTCAATAACTCCCTGTTGGTAATAGGAATTACATTCCTAGCTCGCTTCTTTCTGGTATCCTCCCTTACATAATCTATATCCAGCTCCGCTTTTAACTTCTTCGTCTTAACATTGGCTGTTATCGGCCTTTCCTCTTTATACTTTTGAAAAAACTGTTGCTCATCAACCGAAGCTTCTCCATAAGCTCTAAAAGCAACAGGTTCATACACATCTCCACTTTTGAACTTTTCAAATTTCATATATTCGGCTACTTGATTATCCTCATACCAAGGCGAAACATTTATTTCATTAATATGAGAAGTCAAGTTTGCTCCAAAATGTGTAAACGCCGGGCCGATATCCACACCCAAAGATATATTATCCTCTATTTTATTTTCCGATTGGACATGCTGATTGCCCACCATGCCAATATCATTTCTGAAAGGCCTGTACATAAAAGACATGCCTTGGCCTACAGCAGAATAAACATCATTCGTCAATGATGGAATAGGCAAATTTGGAACATCTTCGGACACCATTCCATCCTGTTCTCGATTAAAATCCGTTACTGGGTGAGGCAAAAGAACAAGTTGTTCATTTCCAGCTTCGTCAGTAACCATCTTTGTTTTTTCAATATCTTGATAATGAAGATATCCATAAGTGGGCAATGTCTTATTGCTGTTCAACTCTTGTCGATTGAAATATCCTCCAACATAAACATCAGGGAATGCTCCCCAAGCTCCAACCATGAATTTGGCATTGAAAGAGAAGTTCGAATTTTTTGGAATTAACCCATTCATTGGTGTAAAACCAGGCGACGATAAACTAATATGCGCGCTCCCCAATGATCTTGATTCAGATATGCTTCTTGTTTTGCCTTTTTTATTTTTAAAGCTTTTAACTTCCTCAGAGGCACTCAAACCGAAAGAAATACTTTTCAAGCCTTCCATTGAATTGTATCCTAAACCTATACCAAAAGTGCCCTTTCTGTCATTATCTTTCATTTTTTTGGTTTGAGAACTCAAAGACACGTTCATGCCCGCTGACACACCTTGATTGGAATCCATGCTAAAGTTAAACCCAAGACCTCCTGTCATATGCGATCCCATAGCTTTGCTCAACCCTCCTGAAGCATCTATTGCCGTCCCAATTCCTTTATAATTATTATAATAAACATTGAGTCCAGCGCTAGCGTTTCCTCCTATTCCAAGCTGATCCTCACCTTTGCCAAAAAACTCGAATCCAATACCCAATTTCCCTCCAGCGGTCCAGTTATCATTCATTTTGGCTTTATAAGTTACCTTATCGCCATTAAAATCATCCGGCAAGCCCCTCATCTGCCGATTAATCACACCGGGATTCAAATTCCAACCTAAACCTACCCAGCTAGCCTCTTGATCCATGCCAACGCCAGCGTGATAAGCCAAATTAAAAGGGTAGCCTCCATTGGGTCCAGGTAAATCAAACAAAGGAATGTTATAAGTAAAGTCACCGGTAAACAAATTGACCATTTCCGTAGTGCCAATAGGCTCGAATGATTGCACTTCCGGTTGACTTGGACCTGATGTTAGCGCAAAAGCTATTGGCATACCAATATTTTGCACAAGCATGTTCACACTGAGCAACAATGCCATTTTCCTCAGCAGTCTCTTTCGTAATATTCTTGTCATATGTGTAGTTTGCTATTGTCTGTTGATTAATCGCTAATTACTTTGGATCATATCTTCAATTTCACCGAATTATTCATTATAATATCCGCATAAGCTTCAAAATCCATAAATGTTGAAGACAACCTTACAGAAGCTTTCCCTTCAGGCTTTTCATTGATATAAAATCCCACGATCATGTTTCTCTCATCTTTTTTCAAATCATAGGATCTTTCAAAATGAAACATCTCGCAAGGGTAAATCTCACCATCGAAAATAAGGCTTATATCCTTCTTAATATCATATGAAAAATAGTAAACTTTTCTTTGCACTTCTTGAGCATCTTTAGCATGTCTTTTCAACAAGTCATTGCCATCATTCGACTTCAAAGTCATATTGAAATACATCATATTGCCATAGCTCTCAAGCGATTTGAAATAAGATTTTCCTTTGACAATTGAATCTTTCAGTGCCAAATACTCCTTAGGTGTATGAAATATTTCCAGAGTGTATTCCTCTCCAGTAAACTTCTCTTTAAAGTCTCCATCTTTCCTCTCAACATACTCAATGTACTCATTTGGACTTAAATTATCAGTACCACAAGACATGCAGATCGTCATCATGATAATAATCAAAATACTAACTTTATTCATGGCTTTTTTTATTTGAGTATTCCAACACGTCCATCGTTATATCTTCAGTCTTTGAGGCATACATTAATGACCCATTGCCCATAGCTCCTAATATATAACTATAGCCTTCCAAGTCTCCAAACTCTTTCAAGTCTTGGTTGATTTTATTCCAAGCTTTACGCTCTATCATTTGGACGATTTCATTTTCTTTGTCCATAAGAATCGATTTCTGATGATTAAAATTTTTCATCTTCATTTCCGCTTCTACAGGATTATCTTCTAGATTCACTAGTTTCATTAACGAATCCAAAGTTGCCACTTGTTTTTCCTTGAAAACTTTAAGATCCTGATACTCAACAATAGTCGCACGATATTTCTCCAGCAATAGCATGTTATCGACATATCCCACCTTCAAGCTGCTTGTTCCAAGCAATTTTTTATCCGCTTGATTGCAAGCAGATAGAAGTAAAATTATTCCAATTACGATTAATATCCTTTGCTTCATTTTCCACTCGATGATTTATTATTACTTGTATTTGGCTTAGTCCACAATTCAATATTCAATGTTGCTTCACTGTCTTCTTTATCTGAGCAAGTCGCTTGGATAATTTGAAATTCCTCAATGCCACAAACATCTCTAGCGTACAGCGTCACATAATAGCCCAATGGCTTTTGAACATCCACTGAAGGGATACTATCTGCATGATTCACAGTCATTTCCATTGGTTTATATAGCAAGTCCTTGCCCTCTAAGTCTTTTGAAACTTTCCAGATAATATTATAGGGAGGTTCTCCATTTTCCACACTTCCTCTGTACTTTACTCTATTAGCTTGAGGAAATTCACACTCCACATTCAAGGGCAATGCATTTATATCTAGAGTAATTGAATTTTCGTAACTTATCAATCTAAAGGATAGTCCGTAATAATCCTGAAGTTGGTTTTTGACCAACAACTCATAAACTTTACCATCTTCCCATTTATAATCAATATCTTCTAGGTCTATAATATGATAATTCCTTCCCAGCCTATTTTCAAAGTAAAAATTTGAAATAACCTCTTTGAATTCATTTAAAATACTACCTTCGGTATACTTTGTTTCAAAACCATAAGTATCGAAACTCACAAGAATCTTCTTATGAACCAAACTATCGACTTTTAACTTTTTATTTCTTGCCAACTCGACATAATAAGCCTTAACATCCGGAAGATTCTCAAATGAAGGAATAATTTCAGGCACTGCGAAAATTGCTGTTTGGCTTTTGAATGTTTCTCCATTAGCATATTTCCCGGACAGATACCATTCGTATTTCTGGCCATTTACGACTGTCCCAATATTTCGATTCCTGCTTCTTTTATCGCAATCAATCTTCTGCCATGCTCTATCGTCTTGTTGTTTCAAATATATCTCATGCAAATTAACGCTATCCGGCATATGATAGACCAGAATCGCATTAAACAACCCATTTTGCTCATTCAGTTTATGACTCATGCTCACCCCGTCATAATAATTTTGTCCCAACCCTTGACTTATCATTAATGGGATAATGAATATCAAAATTAATAATCTCATAAATTCTTTTACCCTTTAAAAATTGTAACCAAACCTTATTATCCAAGGATTTCCCTTTTGAGGGCTCTCAATATCCTTATTCAATCTGTATAAAACAGCTAGATTAATTCCCCCTTTTTCCAAAATAGGCAACGTCCCTCCGATACCCAATAAAACATCATATTGATATTTTTTATCAAAACTCTGTTCTGCTGACAAATACGATGCATTGGAAAAAAACATTTCATACTCTGATTGAACATAAACAATCTCTTTGTAAACATGGTGTCTTCCAAACACTTTGTAACTCACTGAAGAATTTACATTCAAAGTGGTATCAGCATTAACTTGCAATGAGACACCAAGTCCCAGAATTGTTTTCTCACTCAGTTTGTAACCAAAATAAGGAGAAAAACCAAAGGATACATTCCCATTTTCAATATTGTTTAATGCTAAATTTCCTTCAAAAAAAGAGTTTTCAGGCAATAGTTTAAACTTTCTTTTTTTTACTTCAAGCATCTTCAATTGATCTCCATACTCTTTCTCCGAAACCGAATAGCCTAAATTTTTAGCATTCTTTTTCATTCTTTTGAATTCTTTCTGATCCAATTTCTTGAGGACTTTGTTTGACTTATCATCCAACATCTTCATTTCATTTAGTGCATCATCAAAAAGAGAATCATATTTGTCCAACCCAGCATTAATGTTCAATAAATCCTTTCCAGCTTCAATTGCATCATCACGATTATAAGTTTGAAGATTTGACAGTTCATCACTAATATCTCCACTCATAGCATTCACTGAATCAATTCTATTCATTAGAAAGGATGTCTCATTCTCATAAGAGCTTTGAGTAGAATCAAATTTATCATTGAAGTTCTCAGAATAAGCACTATGATCTTGCCAATCCATTTCATCAAACTCAAGCGATTGAATCCCAGCTCCAAGGCTATCTTTTGGTTCAAACACAGGAAATGAAGCTGGTCTAGATTGAATCTTCAAGCTATCCTTCCAATTTGTAGGTTTCAACTCCCTCCTTGCATTATCCATTCCTCCCTTATCTATCGGCAATTCCTCGAGCAAACGCTTTGAGTCCAACTCCCCAATATTAACCATTTCTTGATAAGTATCTTGAAATTGACTTAAATCATGGCTTTGATTCTTGCGCCACTGATCAAACCGTCTTTTGCCAACCTTATCTTTAATATCTTCTTCACTAATATCTCCATTCATAAAATGCCTCTCTTCTTCAAGCTTCTCTTGAACATTATTCACTCTAAATAGGCTATCACTCAATGAATCTTGAAAAGCATCAACCGTAGGTCTACGAATCCCGCATCCATTGATCATCAAAAGCATTAATATTGAACAAATAACACTAGTTAAAATCGAATACCACAAATTAAACATAACGTTATAGCTATCTTACCTGTTCATTAATTCTTCAATTAGCGCTTTTTGATTTTTCAATTCTTCATCTTGCTGAATTAGATACAAAGTCAATTCCTCAATTTTTTCCAACAAAAGTTTATTAACCTCCGCAAGGTCAACTCCAGCCTTTTCCACTTCACTAGCTATAGGTACATTTGGCAGATGTCCATTTTCATCGATAAACTCCTTAACCTCTGCCAAAGGTTTCAACTCATAACTTTTATCAAACACATAGTCAGCCCAAGGCATCTTTGTCACATATACTTGTGTAGTTCTAATTCCTCCATTTACAAATAACTTGTAGCTTCCGCTCATTTGAGAATCAGTATACATATCCTCGCCAATACCAATTTTCCCATTTTTCAACACTGTAAGTGCATTTTTTCTATCATTGGAAGAGCTTCCTATACCTACCTCAAAAACAGGATCAGTTGACGCCCATGATTGAAGATTTCCTGTTTGACTTGAATTAAACATACCTATTGCAAAATTTGCATAGCTAGAGGATACTATTCCCTCACCTCCAGAAAAACTTTTTTCACCATTACTAGAATTGCCACTTCCATAAGCCATCGATCCCTTTCCTTGGGTACTATTATTAATTCCGATATTGGCTGAATAAGCTGATGCCTGAGGCAAGTATCCTGAATTATAAGACTCCTCATGTGGTATAAATGCTTTTTTCCCTCTTACTTCCCACTTTATTTTATATCCATCATAGTTAAGATTATCCGTATTGTTACCATCTGTATCAATTACAATTCTTGCTGAATTTCCTCCTTCAATTACTATAGGGGCTGGCTTATAACAATCATATACTCCAATAAGTGTGTTCTCCTCATAAACGCTAACGTAATCATACTTACACTCCATATCAAACTCAAGAAATGTAATCACCAATTCATAATCACTCGCATTGGCAGGGTATGTAGGACTAATAGTAAATGTAGAATATGTATTATGATAATAATATCGGCCTGGACTATCTTCATATGTTCCATACGAATCATAAGACGTTTGGCCTTTAGCTGTTTGACTAAACAAGCTAATTCCAAAAGTGAAAAGTATAATCAGTATATAGTAGTATTTGTTTTTCATTTGAATGTCTTTTTGTTTGCTTCAAGTTTATTCCGAGTAGCTATTCAGATTCTTTAGACTTATCTGCCAATGGCTTTTTCTTTCTATTTTCCTTTATTGACTCAATCTTTTCCAAGGCTTTTGTTTCTTTTTCAAGCTTCTCTTTCTGTTTTCTTTCTTTTTCGGTGATTTGTTTATTAGGCTCAACTTGCTTGCTGGTCTTAGCAAACAATCCATTTGTCAACCAAAATGAAAAAACAAAACATAAAATCATTTTACACAATCTGATCATGTATATTTTACATTTATTAATCATTCTCTAAAATTTTAATTTATTTAATAATTAAGACATTTTATATCATTTACAGATCATAATATATACTATATTTTCATTACATCAATATAAATATCTATTTATTAAGAAAATATATTTTAATTTTTATAACATTTATTATTATAACAATATAAATATACTACTTTATATGTATAAATATTAAATAAATCATATTTTAAGTATTACATCAGAAGAAAAATTACATATAATACATTACAAGGATATTTTTTTACTAATAATAAATAATTATAAATATCACAATCAGAAAACAGATATTTATATTATATTTTTTATTTAAAAAATAACATCAAAAGAATGTAAACATATAGTTATATAAATTCGCAATTAAAAATTAATAAGTACCCCGATATAGGTAGATAATATAACTATTCAATTATTTTACATTCATTTGCATCACATCAAATCTAACATTAATATATTCTGATTATACCGATTAAGTGAATTATAAAAACTAATTTTTCACGTCAAATGATATATCAACCTAAGCGTCATATCGCCAAAAGTTTTTTCTTCAAAACATTATTTCAACACCTCTGACATTAATAATAACTTAACAAAAGAAGACTAAATAATAATATTAATTATAAAATCAACTCATAAAATATCAACCTTGATCTACTTGAAAAGAACAATAAATCATTATAACTATATAAATAATTAACATTACTACATTTAAATAATGAAAATCGTATTTCTAAGTTTTAAAAAATTCTAATTACTTGCTTTTTATTTATATTAATAATTTATTAAATTGAATGAATCAGTTTTTTTATATTAATAATTTTTTCAAAATATTCACATTATGTCACTTTTATCAATTCCAATGTTAAATATTGGACTTAAGTCAAACGCTACCATAACCGAGTCTTTGAGACATCAATTAACCAATCTCTATGGGCTCTTTTTAGCAACCATTATCGGAGTAACATTCACCCTTTTATCTCTCGTTTATTTTAAGGGACTGTATCATATTCCTTTAGCTGGCACTTTAACTTTCGGATCTTCAGTCTTATTCTTTAAATATGGCGCCAAGAGATTCATCAAATTTTATATGTCAGTAATGCCTGTTTTTTACTCCAACTGGTTTGCTTCGTATTTTTGCGATGCTTCATTAACCCCATTCGTCGCGGTTAATATTTTAAACTTGGCATTCTATCCTTGGACATTGGTTATTTTTGATATAAGAACAGAGAGAAAATCGATCATATATTCGTATGCTATCCAAATATTGATAACCACAAGCTTTTTATTTTACTCCCCTTATTTCACATCAAACAATTTCATTGACATGGGACTGTTGAGAAGCGGGACTTTAGCTTCACTGACTTTAATAGCATCTATATTCTTTGTGATCGCCGGAACAGTATCCAATTACTTGATATATTCAGAGCATAATCTCAAAAAGTAATTTGAAAAAAAGCATAATTGATTTTTGAAAGGTCGTTTCAAAAATCAATTATGCTTATATCTAAACGTTATATGTTATAATATTTAACGCTTTACCGCTGCTATATGAAAAACATGCCAATGTTTTTCCTTGCCTCCAAGAGTCTTGCCTATTCGATTGATTTCCTGAATTTTTAAAATATCGAATTTTTCAAAGCATCGCCCAATATCCTTGCCGTCATGAAAGATCATATTTTCATTTGGAAACCAGCTGTCCTCTTTCCCAAAAAAATGTCCGCAAAAGACACCCCTGCTTCGCAATGAAGCATAAATAATACTCCATACTCGTTCAAATGCTTCCGGCTTGCAAAACGGTAATGAAAAGGAAGCGTTGATCAAGTCGCTCGCCGGCAAAACCATTTCTTCAAAAGAAGTTGAATAACAGTTCAATCTATCAATACCACCATACTCTTCTACTTTCTTTTGAATCAAATCCAAAGCGTTTGCATCGAAATCAACAGCTGTAACTTTCCAACCTTTTTCCAACAATCCAAATGAATCAACTCCAGATCCGGCTCCCAAATCTATCGCATGCCCGACAGAATTTCCTTCTTCCTCCAACCAATTCAAAGCATATCTCAGCGTATTGGATATGGGCAAATCCATTAACTTTGTATTTTGATTGTGCGTTGACCAATTCATAGATTCCATTTTTCTTCTAATGGGCTTTTTTCAAATTATACTGTCCAAAATAAAACAATGCAACTCCCATAATCATGAGCCAGAAAATCCTGCCCAACAATAGGCCAGTATTTTCTTCATATCCCGCCAAACTAGCATCTCTTAAACGCTGATAATCCTCCTTTTCCAAAAACTGATCTTTCATCAACTTCTTCAGACTGATCATATTCATCATATCATGAAAAGACTGTGATTGCTCCATAAAGTGGGCGTGAGCATCATAATCAGTATGCGCAAGTTGATTGCAAATGCTTTGAATCATAACCGCAGGATTTATCCATTCAAAATATCCAAGCCATGCCACTCTGCTTTCCACTTGCGCCAAATATTTATTGACAATCGGTTTTTCTTCCATGTCTGAAATCGCATGAAAAGCATAATAAGCCTTTCCTATGAGAAATGTATTGGAGCTTGTGTCAATCGGATGAAGCCGTGGTTCCATTTCGCTCAATTTCCATATCAAATTGCGTGCGTTTTCCGGAGTTTCCTCTATAGGTTTTCTCCTAATAATGTTCGAAAGATGTTTGTTATCCACTTTTTTGACAGAGTAGGCTATCAAATTCGAAAATGCCGGCAAAGCAATCAAGAAAAATACCCACATGCTCAACAGCGACAAAATATTGAAAGACGAATCTTTATTCAAGCTGATCAACAGATATAAAATGCCAAACCAGCATGTAATATATGCGACTAAGCCAAAATAGAAATATACAATCTTTAAACTAAATCCTATTGCCAGGATATTAATCCCTATCATATATATCAAAGTCACGCATAATAATGTGACCGTAAAATAGAACATCAATCTATAAAAGGTTATAAATTGAAGGGAACCGCCTTGCAAACGCAACAAGGCATATGTACCCATGTCTTTCTCTGAAGATAGGATATTATAAGCTATTGCGATAATCCACAAGGGCAATAAATAAATCATAACAAAGCTAAAATCGAAATGGCCAACCAATAGCTTGAAAGGGTTATTCAATTCGCTTTGGAATATTTGCATGTAATAACTAGAGTTCTTTCTGAACTTGAGATAATAAGGATAAACATCTCTTTGTCCTAATGAAAGCTGAGCCAACTCGCTTGGCGATGATACAACATGCCTGCTAAGTTGCCAACGCATATTTGCTGGATCTTGAGCTTTCTTGTAAGCTGTCAGGCCCTCACTTGTTGAAGTGTCCTGAGCGAATGCGTTAATGAATTCATCGATCTGCTTGTCATCCGAAGTTTGGATGCTGGCTATCGTTTCATTCTGGTGCTTTATCTCAGCTTCTCCATAACTGAAAGCAAACCATGAAGCTCCAGCCAAAACCAACAACGACAACCACTGCCATGGGTTTCTGCGCATTTTCAGCCATTCGTACTTAATAATAGTAATAAGCAAATTCTTCATTATGATAATATTTTAAAATAGCTTGAAAGCGCAAATACTGACCCGACCAAAATCAAAGTCCAAATGAGTAAAGACAATAATTCCAAATGGCGAGCTTTTAATATCGAAAACATGTCAAGCGATTGATATTCAAATGCGGGTAGCTTCTCCCAAAGGTGGTGGCCTGCCTTGTATTCCCAATCTCCATAAGTTGAGGAATACATCATATCCTGATTCATCTGCTTGACAAAATCACGTCGATAATTTTCAGCATAACGCTGAAAACTAAAATGCGCGTCAACATCTGTTGCTGAAAAAGCCATTGACAGATTCCTCAATGCGACAAAAGGATTAGCCAAAGAAGCTGACGAGCCCATTTTGTCTTGTTTGTCTAACTGGGCCTCTAAAAAATGGAAATGATGATCATACACTTTGCTACTGTATTCTTCTCCTGCCTGCATCACATAACCTTGAAAATTGAACGGTAATTTGTGAACAGAATCCACATTGTGCTTTTTTAATAGCTCTGCTTTTAATTTTTGCGCTCTTTCACCCTTGTCATTGTGTCCGTTGATACCTTGTTTTATCGATTCCCTCACCTCTTGATTAAATGAATGTTGCGAAGGCAATGGATATGATAAATCAGCCCAATTTGTAATCATCTTTGGGCTTAGAACAACCGCTCCCATCCATATGCTCAATAAAATAATCATGGAAACCATGCGATTGCTGTTAAGAGCAGATACTATAACAGTAATGCATGCTATAATCAAAGCGTACAATCCATAGCTTAGCATCAAGCCTCCCCATCTCATCAAGGCATCCAAGCGAAAGGATGATTCCAAAAATAAAAAAATCAGCATCGCCAAAAACACCGGCAATAGTAAAATCACCACTGAAATAAACAAAGAAAATATCTTGCTATAGACAATCCCGCGCATGCTAGCTCCCTGACTGATAGCGAATTTCAATATCCCGGATGAGCGTTCTTGATTTACTGAGCTATAACCCATAAATATTATCAGCAATGGCAATACGATTTGCAATAGCATTGAAACCGATAATTCTCCAAACCTGACTGTAGCACCTGAATCCTGCACTGGGCTAAACTGAAGATCATTTTGCCTATGAGCTTCTAAGTAATTATATGTTCCAGTATAAGCATTGACACCTGGATCAAAAAAACTAAGTACCGAAACTGGCTTGTAAGCAAAATATCCAAAATGCGCCGCCATATGGGGATGCTTTTCTCCTTGGCTCAACCATTCCTTTCGTTGCTTTCCTTGAGCCTCAATGGTGGATTCTAAATTTTTATGGTGAATAAAATAGCTATTGAACAATGAAAAAATCAACAGAGCCTCCATTGCGAATAGTACGCATAGTAAAAATTTATTTCGACGATATGATTGTAATTCTTTTATCAGCAAATGCATAGTCGTTATTTTAAAGTTACAGCAATTCAAGCGTATGCAATTTCAGTTACGCTTTCAAATATTAGCTAATGATTAAACTTCTAATCCAATCGCACCATTTCTTCCAGATACAATTGCTCCAAATCCTGATAATCTATCTCATGGCTCTCTAGCGTTTTAACCATTTCTCCATTTTTCATGATGCCGATATGAGTGCCTGTGGATTTCGCTCGAAATAAGTCATGCGTGGCCATCAAAGTACTTACTCCATCTTCTTTCATCTTCAGCAAAAGGTCATGAAACTCATTACTGGCTTTTGGATCTAATCCGGAAGTAGGTTCATCCAACAACAAAATGGAAGCATTTTTGGATTTGGCCAATGCAATACCGACTTTCTGCCTCATGCCTTTAGAATATGTGCTTACTGATCTATGAATAAAGTTATCTTGAAGGCCACTGGAAATAAGTTGCTGTTCCAAATTCTCTTTATTCAAAGAAATTCCTCCTATCCGAAGAAAAAAATCAAGGTTTTCAACTCCGGAAAGATGTGGATACAACATCAAATTCTCCGGTATATAAACCATTTTTTTTCGCGCCAACTTGATATTTTTCTCCATTGGCTCCCCATCCACCAATACTTGGCCTTCTGTGGGCTTTATAAAATTCAAAAAAATATTGATTGTCGTTGTCTTGCCTGCTCCATTTGCTCCTAATAAACAAAATATCTCGCCAGCATTGACCGTCATATTTATTCCCTTAAGCGCCTGATGGTCGCCAAAGTTTTTCTTCAAATTAATTGCTTCCAACATTTTCAAATAATGTTAAATGATAAAAAATATACGCCTCCGTCTTTCGTCAACTTGAAAAAGCGGAGCAAGCTCCGCTTTTTCAAAAACCTAATTGATTACTCAGCTATTTTTTCCAATCCAGTGAGTTTGCCATCTAGCGTTATAATTTTGGCTACTTCTTCTGTGGCCAGATCATAAGAATAAATTCCATCTTCATCATTTGTCGAAATTGCGAACAATACGCTCTTTTGATCTTCGCTTTGAATCATAACCGAAGTATTCGAACCATAGCTTGTCGGCAAGCCTTCAATTGCATGCGCTGACTTGTCCGTCAAATCAACATGATAATAATTGAAGTTAGGCCCTGAAAATTCCCACAAATCATTAGGATCATTTGCAGCCATAGCAAAAGCTTCTTCTCCTATGATTCTAAAGCCCTTGCAAGGGTTGCCTGTAGCTTCTTGAAGATCGAAGAAGTAATCTTTGTCAAATTCCGTCTCTCCTTGCTTGATTTTCAATATTCCGCTGTGAGCATTAGCAGTCCCATCGCCCATAACATAGATATCTCCATTTTCGAGCAGTTCAAAACTATTTATCGCTCCACCTGCTCCAAATATCATCGCTGTTCTGCCATCGGAAATCACTTTTTCAACGCTTGCTGTTTCCAAATCTATCACAGCTACATAAGCTGAATCCCATTTTGATTGATAACTAACTTGATAGTCAATTCCCATAAATAATTTTTTATCACGAGCCTTCATTCCCAAGAAAAAGTAATTTTCCACTCCGTCTCTTAATACAGGACTTAAGTCAATCTCTCCAGTAACTCTGGCAGTAGATGGGTCAAACTTAATGACTCTAGCCAATCCCCCTCCAACAGAAGCATAAGCCTCAGTATCACTGATAAACTCAACACTAGAGAATGTATTAGCTCCCGGAATAATAATCTCACCAGCCTCTTCCATCACACCATGATCATCAATAGTGTATTTGTATAAAGTCGCCGGAGCTCCAAATCTTGAAACATAAAAATAATCTCCATTGCTCCATAATTGACCAGAACTAGCAAGCTCTGTAGCTTCACTATTGTCTATGCTTCCATTTTCCAAATGGCCCACGGTCTGAATATATGTCGTTTGATCAGGCCAAGCACCTCCAACAGTAGTCATTACATATTCTATTTCATGCTCGTGATCGTGATCATCATCATGGTCATCGTCTTTTTTCACAATTGGCTCTGGATCCGGATCAGGCGACACTTCATCCTTATCTTTATCACATGCGGAAATGCTAGATAATATCAATAAATTCACAAGCCACACTTTCCATTTCATTCCTAATAGCATGTTTTTTTGTTTCATCAGTTTGTTAGTTTTAGTATTTGACAATTAATTTATCTTTGATTTGGATATAGTATTTCTTATCTATTCATGACATATCGAGCCTTCACAGCAAAGGACCTTCCTGGCTTTTGAACTTTAAAATGATCATATGCCCTTTGATCGGTCACATTAAAAGACTCCAAGCTTAATGTCAACTGATTTTCCCAAATCGTATATGAAGCCCCTATATTTTGAATAAACTGTCTGGGTATCGTAGGTTTTGACTCTTTTCTTCCATCCACTTCCCAATGCAAATAAAATTCTTCCACATACCGGCCATTCCACCAACAACTGAACTTATTTTTGCGCCAGCCAATCGAATGATTCGAGAAAAAATACGGTCTGTTCGGCAACCTTTCATTAAAGTACTTGTCGCTTGAAGTATTCGAGTCAACCTTTGAAGATTTATTTCTTATATCCTGAAATGTCGCATTGCTTTCAACTGTCAAGTGCTTGATAGGCAAAATACTAAAACCTAGTTCTACTCCTTTAACTTCAGCCTTTAACAGATTTTGATATTGAGCAAAGAACGGAGAGCTCTTCAAGTATATGATATCGTCCACTTTTCGAAAGAATCCATTAACTTCTGCTGACCAAATTTCTGAATTGTATCTGGTCCCCAAGTTCACATTATGACTCGTTTCAGGACTCAAGTTCATATTTTGTTTCACAATAAAATGATCTCCAAACAATTCATACACATCAGGCAAACGAGTAGCGTATTCATAAGACATTTTCATATCAATGATTGAAAGCAGTTTATGTTGCACGGCCAAGCTATAACCTAAGCGACTTTCTTTTTGATCATAAATAATTACTTCATTGTCTGCTCTGTTTTGTTCAAAGCCTTCCGCCTGATAAAAATAATGCTTCAATGTGGCAACTCCTGCCCATTTTTTGTTAGTGGAATGAAGCTCATAAGCAAGGCCCAAAACATGCTTCAGCATATGCATTTCATTTTCAAAAGGATCAAATCCATAATATGCATTAGCGGTGCTATCCGAACCACTTCGGGAAAAATTAGACAAAGTGCTATTCACATTCAAAAGTTGAAGCGGGCTAATTCGATATGTCGCATTCAATCGGGAAAATGTAGTATTGGTAATCAAATCCAATGTATTCATCGATGTGGATAGCTCTCCTCCATAAGCTCTTTGCGTTTGAATATCGCCATCCCAAGTATATACATTCAATGTCGTGTCAACTAAAGAGCTGTTAATCCAGTTTTTTCCAACTGCTAGATCGATATCCAAATCTCCAAACGCATAGCCATATTTCAACATAGCGTTATAGCTTTGCTCTGCTCTCTCCGCTTGTCCATACGGTTGGCTCATCATCGCATTATGCTGTATTTGATCAGAAAGATCTGTATAAGCCAGAGATATCAACAAATAGTCTGCCCAAGACTGGTCTACAAATCCTACTTCCAACCTTATCATTCCATTTTGAAACCGATCATGAAATCGATTTACAATTGTATCAACCGGATTGTAAAATTGGTCGGGCACTTGCGCGTCTATTTCATAGTCATTGTCAGAATAATTTAGAAAAGCGTAAGCGCCTAGTAACATGCTTTTCTTGTTATTCAAAAGCGTAGCATGAAAATTAGCTTTATGAGTATTGAATGAGCCAAATCCATAAGAGACTTTCAAGGCCTTCTGATATTCCTGCCTGCTGACTATATTGATCGCTCCGCCCAATGCATCTCCGCCCAGATAAGCCGGCACGATGCCTTTGTACAATTCAACCTTATCCATAAATTCAATAGGCATATTTCCAAGCGACATGCCTTGACCATAGAATTCAGCGGGAATACCATCTATAAATGTCGCCACTTGCTTGCCTGACATGCCGTTCAATGATATATTCGCTTGACTTCCCATTCCTCCTGTTTGCCGGATATGTACTCCTGAAGCCATACCAACAGCTTCCAAAGGGCTTAATGACCGATGGTAAAATTCTTTAGCTTCCAACAGCTCTACTTGTTGCACTTGTCGAAGCACATTCATTTCATCTTTGGAGTCTGTAATCGTCACGCTATTAAGCATCGTTTGTTCTTCCTCCATGACAAGCAAAAAATCGTTTTTAGAGGATTCAGACACCTTGATTGCGACATGCAGATCTTCGTAACCTACAAATCGGCATACAAGAACATGATTGCCTATCTCTACTTTTTCAAATTCAAAATTGCCATGCAAATCAGAAGTGGTCGCCATTTCAAATCTGCCATCAAGCATGACAACAGCTTGTGGCAAAGGAGCTCCATCCTTCGCCTTCACTATCCCTTTAATGTTTTGGTAATTAATCTGACCAATTGCGAAAAGTCCATTTAAAAGGCCTAATAACAAGAAAGTTAAATATTTTACTTTCATTTTATAGAGCTTTTTCAAAAATAACATTATGTTCAATAAGCTCTTGATAAGCCAATTCATCTCCCAAATCCATAAGTTGCGATTTAGAATGAACCCCATCGGCTAATTTCCATAAGCTTATTTGCTCTTTGCTTAATTCAAAAATGTCTTCCTTCTCATTAGACAGCAAATACAGACATTCCCCCTTTTCCAAGGGAATCAATTTTTGATTTCGAATAGGGAAAACCATATCCTCAGCTATCAATGGAATGATTTCTCGTTCCTCATTGTAAAGCAAAAAGCTTTTGTCTGAAGCAACCTCAACTTCTTTTTCTTCATTGCCATCCAACAAAACCATATCCAAAGCAGTCTTGACCTGTTCTCCATCATGAAACCATTCTAAAATTTTAACCGGCGTTGCTTCTGGGGAGCAATTTTTGATGACATGCCTGCTCCTTCCATTATTCTCTTCTAAAAAAGTATGCTGGACCTCCTCAACCCAAAAAAAATCATCTTGCCTAGTCTTCGACAATCGCAAATTACCAGCATTGTACACCTCCGAGATCAAAGTGTATTTGCCTAGCGGAGCGTCCTCTCCAATAGCATAATTGAAATAATAATGTCTGCCGGAAACAATTCCTCCCAAAATATCCGCCAATGCCTCTCTTTTGATTACACTAGAAACATAATCATGCAAAACGGTAAATGGCGTATGTTTTCTCAAATATTTGGGTTTAACTTCTTTGTCTGATGAATCGCCAGCTTGAATTTCATCGCTAGGATTTGGCAAAGCCAACACATAATCCTCCAGCAACATGCTCACTTCTCCATCAGGTCTTCTTACTCCTATTCGCACATAAGGACAAAGATGTTGGTCTATCAAATGGCTTGTATTGAAGTTCCAATGTATTGTTACGGATTGTCCTCTTTTCGATCTTTTAGGGAAAATACTCATTTTTTCCTCAATGCTTTTATATTCGATGAACTGTACTTCTCAGGATACTCTTTGAACCACTTCATTAAAGTTTCTTCTCCAAAGTTCTCATAAGTCAAATTCATCAATAAACGTAGTTTATTTTCAAATTCCGCTTTTAATCTTTCCTTCTCCTCTCCAACAGCATTGGCATACGCCTCTTTTTCAGATTTGCTTGCGGGCAGATGATGCATGTATTTCTTAAATATATTTTGGCTGAATTCGTGATAATCCTTTGTGAAAAGGATAAAGTTATGCCACATCTCATCGATGATTAACAACTCATCAGGGATCATGATTCCTCTCACTTGTGCCAGAAAAAGAAATTTTTTCGTCTCCTCAAATATGTCTTCGGCTTCGGCTTCTTTGACATCAAACATATCAGTGAATCGAGAAATAACATTCTCGTTCTTATATTGAAGCATCTGAGACAATTGCGTCTTGTCTAACCTTTCTATTTCTTTTAAATTATTTTCGTACATTTGCACCCTGTTTAGTTTATCGCACATGTGATGAACTTTTGGGAAGGAAGGCAGCTGCAACTGCCTCCTCCTTTTTCTTCACCTGTTTCTACCTAGAAAGACGCGCTACAATGCCCGCAGTTTGAACAATGTCCAAGACCAAGATCTTTTCTTTCCGCTAGAAGATTCTCAATGATCGTTTCTTTCTTCTCCATGTTAATTATTGATTTGTTTAAGTGCCTACTCTGTTAAAGGTTTTCGGCTTCCCCTTTAAACTATAACTATAACTATAAAATGCAACAGTGTTGCATATATCACGAAAATACAAAATCTGTTTTGATATGCAATAGCTTTGTTATTTTTTTTAAATTTTAATATGGAATAAATTTTATATCGACTCAATTTTACAATTGTTCAAAAAACAATGAAATCATTCGAAACTGTAAAATAAGAGTCGTAATTACATGCATATATTCCATTAAATACCAACCTATTATAAGATTGACTTTTTTGTTGCACGCATAAGTAAGTCCTATTAAACTCATTACCACAGCAATTAAACTATTTCAATACCGTGGAAAAAGAAGAATACATATCGAAATTTCAATGAATTAAAAAAGTTCAAAAATAGATATTATCACAATTGATTTTTTAAATCATTTTCTTTCCCTTTGGATAGTACACAAAGGAGGAAGAGTAAGAAATTCATAAAAACTAATCGTGATAAACATTAATGAAAATCGGCTAAATGCAAAAAATCCTGAACATAAATTCAGGATTTTAACAATTACATATAATACATCAAGAAAATTAATCCAAAGTCATTTGCTACTCCGGAATATAAATAATCTCGCCATTTTCCAACTGATAAGCCGTTCCTACACGCTGGCCTTTATTTTTTCCTTTCGCTGAATTATTCTTCGATTGTTGATACCTTTCTATCTTCTCTCCCTTTTTTGTGATGATTTCCATATTTTGCTTTCCGGGATTTTTCACCATAGTAAAATCTTCCTGAGAGAACATTTCCGTCATCTGATAACGACTGACAAGCGCAACCATTAAGGCCACAGCGAATACCATTGCCACATCAAAAAGATTTGTGACCATAGACAATGGATCGAATTCATCTGAATTACTATTGATAAACCTTCTTCTTCTCATCCTCTTCTTTTATCAATTCGTGAATAAACTCCAATTGGCTCAGTTCTTCCATGGTCCATCGTTGTCTCGCTTGAAGACAAACAAAACCAATCGCTCCAATAATCAACCCGACAACAGTTGTCGCAAAAGCCACTTGCATATTATGAGCCATAGAGGCAATATCTCCTGTCGACAATCCAACCAACGCAGGACCCATTGGAATCAAAGTTCCCATTAGCCCTAAAGTCGGACCTAATTTGGCCAAACTCTTTGGTATGGAAATCCTTTTCTCACTTATCAACTCATAATCGGATAACACCTTCTCTCGCCTAACAAATGATTCCTTAAACGAAAGCAACTTAACAACGGCTTCAGGCAGTTGGCCTTTTGTCTCCCCCACCTTAAGTTTCAATGCTGATAGCTTTTCATCTTCAACAATTATCTCATTCAATGCCGGAAATAAATCTTTCTTGTTTTTTCTGTATTCGCTATATGCTGAATACATTTCACCCAAATAAAATAAACTACGGGCGAATAACAGCACCAGTCCTAAAGTAACTGGCAATAACAAAGCTGTCGATATCCAGTAAAGTATATTTGTAACTATTTCCATATTCTTTTTTTAATGTAATTATAATATCCCCATCCAGCACTAACCATAGTAAGGCTTGAAGCAATCAAGATCAATATATCCCAAATTGATATTTCCACTTCAAAAGCCGACACTGAGTTTTCATGCCAAGCATACAATACGCACAAGCCCAGAAAGTACATCAACACGAACAAACCTCTAAGCTCTTCAACTAGTTTTGAACCAATATACTTTTTGCATAAAAACATAAATATCACACTTCCAACAATCCATGCCGTTCCTGTAGCAGTGATTTTTAATTCAAAGCCATAATCGCCGGCAATAAACAAGCTCCTCCAACATAAATAACACCCGCCAATAACGAATGAAAAATTCGGCATAATCGCCGAACCTTTTTTAAACAAAACCAATATGTAATCGCTAGAATTCTCATCAAATAATGAAAGCCATATCAGCCCGCATATCTCCAAGGACAATACGACAGATAAAGACTGTAAATGACTAGAGCTGGAAATAAATCCATTAATTTCAGCTAATGAAACCTCGAGCAAAGCGCTATAACCAAATACTAGACATCCCACGCATATCGCTAATTGGATGGCAATCTCATGAATTTTCAAATAGTGCCACCTAAAAGCTTGCATTATCAATACTATACCTAATAAAAGAAGTATGAAATCATTAATCATAGCTCTTCCTCTTTCTCCACCAAACAAAAGCGATCACTAATACTAATGCGGCCAATCCCAGCAAGACGATTCTTATTGAAATCATTTCCTGCACTTCCGCCTGCTTGCGTTCCTCTTTAGACACTTTCTTTTCCTTCGAATCGCTTTCCAAAACTAAAGCCTCGGAGTTATCATTGCGAGATTTTTCTCTGACGTTATTGATTGTCTCTTCATAACCCACGCTCAATTCTTCTGACGCATTTCGGCTCACCATATCACGAACATCTTGATTGTCGCAAACAAATTCGCTGCATCCTGCATCAAAATCTTTAACCAACTGCGCGTGCAAATTGCTAACATTTCGAATATCCTCTTCAGAAGCTTGCCAATATCCCTTATGGGCTGACTCCAACAACACAGCAGTCATTTCCTGCAAAGCGTATGGATTCTTATCTTCAAAGAAACCTTTAACGTCTAAATTATGCTTATCATTAACATAAACCTCATATAGATCTTGCCATAAGCCTTCACGTATAGCCGTTGGCTTCATAACATTCCAGCCAAATGTATTTCTAAATGTCTCGGCAAATGTTTCAGCGGATGTCGCCTCTCCTTGCATGTACTCCTCAATATACTTAGGATTAAGCAATGTCGTTCTTGACTCCACCCCGATGGCTTCTTTGATACCCTGTACTTTTGCTTTGGACGGGTTTCGAAAATCATTGAAATAACCTTCAGGGTCTTTGCCCGTCACTGTACGCACAGCCAAATTTATTCCTCCCATAAATTCATACACATGATCCAAGCTCAAAGCACCCCAAGTATTGCTTTGCCTTGGTTGCACAACAGCTTCTGTTTGTTGAAGCATCGCTTCAAAAACGCCTTCTTCAAATGCGCCCCAATCCTCAGAACCTCCATATAAAGCACCCATATTGTGAATATAAGTTCTAGCGATTTCCTCTTCGGACTTCCACCTATCCGCTTTTTCAACCATGCCCATAATATTGGTTCCATAGTTGCCATTAACTCCCCCGAATACTCTTTGGTCAGCCCATTTTCTAGACTGCAAAGGCGTCAATCCCTTTTCCATCATCACTTTTTGAGCAAGCTTGCTTCCTTCCCTTACATAATTTGACTTTTCCTCTGCTTTGGAAGCCATCGCTACCGCCTTGTTTATCATTTTCAGGCGTGAAGCCGCAAGATCTCTCAACTGTCCGGAAGTCTGCACTATGACATCAATACGAGGCCTTCCTAATTCTTCCATTGGTATCAGCTTCACATTCATCACTCTGCCAAATGGGTCTCTCACTGGCTCAACTCCCAATAAATATAAAATCTCTGCAAGCGTAGCGCCTTCTGTCTCAATGAAGCTTCCAGACCAAAGTGTAAAGCTCACTTTCTTAGGAAAGGCATTGTGCTTCTTTTGATAATCATCGATCAAGGACTCCGCCAATGCTTTGCCAACTTCCCAGCTTTCCTTTGATGGCGTTTTTTCCGCGTCAATCGAATACAAATTTCTGCCAGTTGGCACTGTGGATGGGTTGGTAATTGGGTCTCCGCCTGAGGAAGGAAGAAGATATCCTCCGTCAAATGAATTGACCAAGGCATCTAATTCCATATCAGGACTTTTCGAAAGCAATTCTTTATAGGTTGGCAAGTCATTAATCGTCTTTTGCAAACTAGCCACAGCCTCCGCCCAAGATTGTTCCGTTCGATTCTTCTTGTTTATAGACTTAAGAACCTGTTGATGCCTATGTTTTAAATCTTTCTCTGTTATCCCAAAAATATCTTGAGCCATATCCCAATGACTAAGCGCAAATAAAATAGCGGTATCAGCTGATTGCAATTTTTCCAAGTTCCATGAATTCTCAACTTGACTTTCAATAGCCAGCTTGGCTTTAAAGTCATCCGAAGAAAGTCGATCTCTAGCTTCCGATTTTTTTCTTTGTCTCTCGATGACGATACGCTCCGATAATCTAGGGTCCTCCAAAAGAGCTAATGCTTCTTTTCTACCTTCTTCTTTTTGCATAATGCGAATCACGGCCTTCATATCATCTGTATTCCCGATCTCGATAGCTTTTTTCATTGCCGGAATCGCCACAGCGATTTTTCTCGCTTTTTTCAATGTCACCGAATCAAGCAGGCCAGAATACATCTTGAAATTTTTATCGGATTTCATTTTCAAAATGAAATCAACTTTTTCCTGATCAGTGGAAATATTCACTAACAAATCTTCCAGCTTCTTTTGCTCATCATCGCTAAGCCTTTGCGAACGCTTTCCTTTTTTAGGCTTTTTGCTCGAACCTTTGCGATCTCCCATGCTAATAAATCCTTTGATGATATCGCTTTGTGAAAATGTAGGATTCGCCTTATACCATGCCTGAGCTCTAGCCATTTCAGCGCTTGTTATCAGGTTCAACTCCTTGAAGGTCTTTCCTTCATTCACTTGATGGATTATACCCGAAGCCTTTGATCTATAGTTTTTTTCAAAAAAAGATACATCTTGAATATCTTTCTCGCTGATCTTTCCTCTGATCTTATCCATTTCTGCCAAATTATAAGCAATAGGATCTATCGCCATTAATTTGACTGTCTGCGTCAAGTGTTCATTTTCATAAGCTTCTCCTAAAGTATACAATCCTGCGGTAATCTTTTCCTGTGAAATTTCCTGTACATAATCCACAAGCCTATTTAGTTCCGAATTGGAAAGCTCTTCACTATTTTCAATGCCTAAATCGGAAAGAATTCCCAACTTATCGGATAATTGAGTGATGCTTTCCAAATACTGTTGTTTTACATTGCCACTAACATTAGTATAAGCCAATAATTTGTCCTGCAATGTTTTCAAATCTCCATAAACGCCGCTTTCTAAAAAAGGGCTTGTAAGATGAGAAACCAAAGTCGCATATGATCTTCGCTTTGCAATTATTCCCTCGCCCACATTGCTAATGGTATATAAATAATAATGAGGCGTATTTCCAATCAAAGCGTCAGTCCAGTCATAACCGCTTAAGGCAACCTGCTTGCCCGGCGTGAATTCAAGGCTTCCATGCGTTCCAAAATGCAAAATAGCATCCGCTCCAAATCCATGCCTAGCCCATAGATAAGCAGAAATATATGGATAAGGCGGAGCTATATCCGCGCCGTGAATCAGGCTAAATGAATCCTCTCCTACGGCAGGAAGCGGTTGTGGAATTAAAACTATATTGCCTAATTCTACTCGGCTTAAGGCCAATGACTCCACTGTGTCTTGCATGACAGACATATATTCTCCAGGGAAACCGCCATATTCTTTTTCAACAGCCTGAGACATCTCTGGATATAGCGACTTCTCGCTCCATGCTTCATATTGATCAGGGCTGATAATTTCAGGGTTTCCTTGCTTGATAAATTTCTCTATTTTTCCTTCTGCGTATGGACCCAATACCGGGCCTTTTTGTTGAATCAAGTCCCATAAAGCACTTGAACTGTCCGGCAATTCACCCAAATCGTATCCTTCATTTTTCAATCGCTTAAGCAAATTATATAGCGAAGGAATAATTTCCATATTCGAAGCGACCATCGCATTATTGCCTGGCCCTTTGAAATAAACTATAGCTATTTTCTTATCCGCATTTTTCTTTTGTTTCAAAGCCAAGCGTTTCTTTAGGCCTTCGCAAAAAGCATCCATACGCTCAGGAATCGCTTTGAAAATATTATAACCATTCTCGTCTTTGTACTGGGCAGTCACCACATAAGGCATCGCCGCTCCATCAAGCTCCGGCAAAGCGATAGACATGCTAAGCATGGGGCCAAAAAATCCCTGCGGATTCTTCAACCAATCTTCATAAGGTTGAAACACGCTTATGGGAGTAAGCAATGGAATGTTTTTTTCACGAAGCCATTGTTGGCACTCTTGGTCTTGTCCCAAAGATAAACGACCATGAGGCATCATCAAGACGATATCCGGCGATATTTCTTTTAAAAATTTCAATCTCTTTTCCACTGCGGAGACTGGATAAACATTTAAGTCATGAGATTCAAGCTTTCGTATAAACTCATCCAGGTGATCTCTATTGGAATTAAATGGTCCGGGAACGGAAGTAAACAAAGCAACTTTGGCCTGACCATTTTTTAACGCATTCTTGGACTTCATATGAGTTTCGAAGGAAGCAACATCTTCAAACAATTCCGTTTCTTCCAAATGAAAAAGAACATTTCGTGAGATCTCCTTAGGCTTTGCTATTTCATCCAAACCGAATAGCTTACCACTCATTTCGCCCCGAATATAGCTCAACATATTTCTATAATTATGCGAACCGCCATATTTCATATAAAGGGAAATTAAATCAAGGTTCTTTCCCATCAAATTCGTAAGATCCATGTTTGGATTTGTCGCTCCTTCGGTAAAAATTGGCAAACCGGACAAACCCGCTTGTTCTATTGAAGACTTTTCAGACGGCGATAGATGCAATCCTCTTCCAAATATAAACAAGGCATCATAGTTTCTTGCCTTTCCAATGCTATTTCGATCCAGAGTTTCAATATTAATCCATCCCGAGGCATTGGATTTTTGAATTCTTGCTATGGAAAAATCCGGATAATTCAGAAATGCAATTTTTGTAGGAGCCACCCATCGATAATACGCCCATGCGATTGACATAAGCAAAGGTATCGCTAATAATACCCAGTAAGTTCTTTTTATCCTTTTTATCATACCTTCAATAGCTTATGGAGCAATGCTCCTCATTATCATATTATTATGAGTAGGGAGAAAAAAATTCTACTCCGATAACCTCGGAGTAGAAATATGAATCAATGAAAAATGAAATCTGCCCTATAACCATTTCACAGAGTAAAAAACGTTTGAAATTCAAAAAATAAAATTCGATAATAATGCCTAATACTATGGCAACAATTCCTCGTATTCAAATGAAGGAGCGATCTCGCCAGTATTTGGATTTTTGATCGTATGAAACCTCAGCTTGTAACGCTTTCCTTCTTGATCAGTCAATACGTAAGTTATAAAATCATACACTTTGTACTTACCATCAGAATGCGGGGTTAAGATATGATTCCAAGATCTTCCTATTGCATCGCCATCTTTAGAGTAGCTCATCCCTTCAGACATAACGTTTGTTATCTCGTCATAATTAGAATCACTAATGGTCATATTATTGATTTTCGAATCAGGATCATCATTGCCTTCCATGCCTGACGGATTATCAATAGCGATAGCTGTATTGCTTGCGCGATTGTTCAATACAGTTGCCGCAAGACGGTAAATATCGCAATTGACTCCCGGCATAGCCGCCGGCCCCATCGCTTGACAAGGCGCTCCCGTTCTCACCGCGCTGCCTGTTATCAATAAATCCCACTCTTTAGGCTCTATATCTACAGAACTTCCAGTCATCAATGAAAAGTAAGTTGTCGCGTCTGAATTCAAATCCAAATGCACATCCTTTTCATTTGCCCCATCCAGATCAGCATATTCCATATCCATATGGTCTCCGGACAATTCTTTGATAATTAATTTTTTATATCCTCTATGCTCTCCTGCCATGCTTCTGCCAAAGTCAAAAACATACACAGTATTAACTTCCCACTCCCCTATAGCAGTCATGTCCAAGTCGCCGTTCGTATTATCATACTTGAATTCAAGGCCTTCGACATCCGTCACATCTTCCAATGTTGGCGCATCAGTAATCGCCGCGCTGACATTATTTGTATTATTCGTTCTAAGGTGCAATCCCGTTGGGTCAAAAGCGATATCCCAAGCCGCATTGTCTATTTCCTTTGTATTTCCTGTGCTTAAATCAACGAATACTTGTTGGCTGTAATCGTTTTTCAAAGTAGCGGTAATCAATCCTTCTACAGGCTCTATCGGCGTAAAATCATCCTCATTTTTATCACAAGCACTCAAAAACAACATTGATAACGCTGCCGTGGACAAAATTTGTCTGTAAAACTTAGTCTTCATATCATTTATATTATTGATTAATATTGTAGGTTAATTTCAAAAAAGCCGTGCGCCCCCAGGCAATAGGCAATTCACTGTTGGAACCTGTTCTAGCTGTCAATCCCTTGGACCCTTCTCCAGTTTGTTCCACATCAGTGACATTCATCACGTTCTTGCATCCCAGCGTAACGATCAAAGATTCATGAAAAAATGCTCGCGTAGCCGATACATCCAAAAAATGATAATCTCCAAGCGTTCTGTCGACCAATCCTTTTTCCTCATCCAATTCGAATTGAGCCAAAGCTCCATTGTACTTGTAGTATAAAGAGAACTTAGTCTGCAAAAGCTTAAGACGATACCAGCTTTGAAGGCTTAACTCTGGGCTCCAGAAGAACTGATCCGATGCATCTGTTCCTGTTCTACCCAAAAGTCCGCTGCCCACTGTCGCGCTCCATTGATTATTCTCTTCCCAGCTCACATTGATATTTACGCCCTGTGTCTGAAAATAAGGTATATTTTCATAAGTCCTGCCCACAGGAGCATCTGAAGGCTTATATACGCTTTCAATCTTGTCATGAATACGGTTATAATAGATAAATGGATTGATAGAAGCTTTTCGACTTTCTTCCTGAACCAAAACATAACTTCCCGACAAGATAAAATTATCCGAAACTTCCGCTCCTAAATCCCTATTGCCCGTAATATCATGGTTAGCGTCTTGAAAATCATAATACAACTCTCGCATGGAAGGCACTCTAAAGCCTTTGGCCATTGAAAAACGAAAAAAATGATCTTTGCTTCCCATATTCCATTTGATATTCAATGAAGGTATCAAGGGCAAATGAACTCCCCCAATTTTAATGATATCGGCGTCATAAGTATTATTATACTCATAGCGCAAGCCCAATTGTGTTTCCACATTTTCGCCTATTTTGGCATTAACGGATGTGAAAACTCCCAAATTTCTAAGATCATCCCTTTCTTTATCAATACGCTCGCCACTCGCCGACTGCATAGAGTAATCATAACCTAATAACACATTCAATCTATCTTCCAGAAGTTGAGAACGAGTCACGCTTCCTCTTGCATTAACTAATGCGAACTCGTCCTCCGCTTCGGATCTTTTCTTAGAACTTTCATCATTCAGATTCACCAAATATGAAGCAGTATTTCGCGAATAAATCTGATATGAGTTAAGAATATTCAAATACCAATTCTTTCCAATCTCGCCATTGGCAAAGACTCCGGAAGTCATTCTTAACGATGTCGTCAAGTGGTCATTCGCAGTTCGGCCTCCTGTAGATGGATCTGGAGCGCCTTTACTCGTATTTGATTCATGAAAAAAGTGCTGGATAAAGCCAACTCGCAATTTATTATAATCCCTAAAGATTTTGGCATTACCCAAATATTGCACTTTGGGATTCCAATTCATTCGTCTGGCTTCTGTTACCATCGGAGACGCATAACCTGTAAACTCGTTTCTGCCTCCTCCCAAATTGATGTTCCATTTCTTCCACTGTCTTCCCAAAGCAATGTCTGCATTATATTGCCCCACGGATTCATAATAAGCACTTAAACCACCTTGCCACTTTTCTTCCTCCAAAGTCTTTGATATGATATTAACCGTTCCTGCCAAAGCGCTTGTGCCGTATTGGACCGATTGAGGTCCGTGAACGATTTCAACTTTTTCCGCATTGTGCAAATTGACTTGGGACAAGTCAAAGCCGCCGCCAGCTCCGGAAAGCTGCGGCACACCGTCCAATAAGATTTTCACATTCTCTCCAGCGATGCCCTGCAAGATCAGATTGCTTCCCAATATATTGTCATGCACTATTCTGGCATTCATTTCATTGGCCAAAATGTCGGTCAAATTCACCGCCCCTCTGCTTTGCATTTGGTCTATACCTATAACATCCACCTTGTACAAGGACTCGCGGACACTTGTAGGTCGCATTTGCCCGGTAACAACGATCTCGTCGAAATCATAGCTTTTCACCTTCAAAAATACGGTGTCAATAGTTGTTTCGCTCGTTTGATATTTTTGGATATCATAACCCATTGCGAACACGTGATATACTCCCGAAAAGTCGCCAACTATTTTGCCATTGCTCTCCGACACGGCGACAATCTTTTGATCTTTATCCACCAAAGACGCCTCAGCTATCGGCTCCTTTGACATTAGATTCAAAATAATTATCTCCTTCTCACTTTGCGCGAAAGCCATAAAACAAGCAAACGCCATTACCACCGTTAAAAACACCCTCATAAATGCAACCATGTTGCAAATATAAGTTTTAATCAAGCACTTTTGCAACATTATTGCATTCGAAAAATATTATCCAGTCTCGTTTAGGTTAAATATCTAATAAACAATATTTTAACTTTTTGAATAATATTTAAACTTATCACACTATATATATAGAAAGCTAATATTGACTTATTTTTATTGTAAATTTTCAATAAATAAATAACATTAAAATTAGCTGATTTTTACATGACTTGAAATAATATTTTTCACGATTAGTTTTTTATGTCTTACGAAATCATCATCCTTTGTATTTCTTCCAGAGAAAATAATATGTACATTGCTTTCAAATCTCTTCTCATTCTAATTCTCAAAAAAAACATAACTCGAAGACATTCAGAATACAATCTATGGGCTCTCCAAACACATTAAGCATACGAAAAATAGAGCGATCTGATTTCGATGATCCAATAGATGAACTATTTATCGATGGTATTCATATAAATGATATCTTAAATAGTTATATAGCTGATTTTGACACAAAATACCTTCTGCCTTCTATATCATGTGAAATGACCACTGCCTATGATAAAGAATTTCTTTGGCAAAAAATTGACAGCAATAATAAGATAGAAGAAATGCTACCTATGTTAATGTGCGTTGAGGCTGACTTTACATGTTTGGAGCATATCGTATTCATTCATGTAGAGAAATCATCAGAATTTGTGCATTGGAAAAAGTTTGGCGTTATTTCAAAAGACCTTAAACTTTGGAAACCAATAAAAAAGAATTCAGATGACAAACTAGCCGTACTAGAATCCATTGTCTCTATTGATTCAATCAAAAAAGAGCATGTCGTATGGATTGAAAATACTCCTGAATTCAAATTTACCAAGCAAAATTATAGTGAAATAATAAACTATTACAGAAAAACAAATGAGGATAGAGAAGCTATTGATATGATATTCTGGTGGCTAGGAGGAATAGATAAGAGCATAGGACACAAATACATACATATTCACGTTGATTCCGATAAGAATATCAGATTTTACAAATCTTTTTTCAAATGGAAAGAACAACCAAAATGGAAATACACTAAATATAAATTAAGAAATTCACATATAATATCCAATAATTCTAAAGAATTGCTAAAGTTTATCAAAAAAGCTGTTGAAAGAGTTAATTTGCAATTTGGGCATGATTCAATATTGAATCAATCATCATTGATTTATATAAGTGACGATAACGAATTTTTGTCTCTAGAAAATAAGTTTTCAAATGAACAGAATCGAAACTAATTTTACGCAACTAAACGAAACTCATATTTTATGATGCTATTGCCTATCATTTTAATATTAATTCCTGTTTCAATTTATTTTATCAGATCAATTCATTTAAAGAGAAGAATTAAAAAGCTTAAAATAAGCATTGAAAGAGATCCAAATAGCATCATTTTCCACAATATCAGATTTAAAGGCTTGAGATCAATATCTACTCAAGATTGTAATTTTATTATCAATGATGACCAAATATATATTTTTAGCAAAAGCAGTGTATACAAGCTCTCCTTTAGAGAAAATTCTATACTCATACCATATTCAAGTAAAATCAAACTATTGAGAATACGTCAAAGATCTTTAGAATATAGTTCCCCCAAAAATTAGGACTGCAAGTTAAGATACAATCTATTAACTTAGTTACTATGAAAAGCAGAAGAAAATTTACCCCTGAATTCAAAGCAAAAGTGGCATTAGCCGCTATCAAAGAGCAGAAAACAATCGCAATTTTAGCACAAGAATTTGATCTGAGCCCTACTCAAATCAACACTTGGAAACGCGAGTTTTTGAATAATGCCTCTTCCCTTTTTAAAAAAAATAGCGATCGAAAAGAAGCCACGGATAGCTTGGAAAAGGAAAAAGAAACGCTCTACTCCAAAATAGGCCAACTTCAAGTTGAAGTGGATTTTTTAAAGAAAGCCTTATCGTAAACAAAAACACACAAGAACGCAAAAAGCTAGTCGATAAGGCGCATGATATCTTGAGTATTACGAGGCAGTGCTCCCTCTTAGGTATTCATAAATCAAGCTATTATTATAAATCTAAAGGTGAGTCCGAACTTAATTTGAAGCTTATGAAATTAATTGACAAGCAGTATCAAAAGCGACCATTTTGGGGAGTGCCTTCTATGAGCATTTGGCTTAAAAAAGATATGGATTATAATATAAACTCCAAAAGAATAGAGCGATTGTATCGGCTAATGGATCTGCGAGCCATCGTTCCGGGCCCTCATACTTCTAAAGGAAATAAACAACATAAAACATATCCTTACCTGCTTGAATCGCTTAAAATCGAGCGAATCAATCAAGTGTGGGCGACGGATATCACTTATATTCCAGTAGAGGGAGGCTACTTTTACTTAATGGCAGTTATCGATTTAAAGAGTCGATTTGTTGTGGGTTGGTCCATTTCCAATACTATGGATGCTGAGTGGTGTCAGGAAACCATGCAAGAATGCGTTGAACAATATGGAGTTCCTGAAATAGTCAATACCGACCAAGGCAGCCAATTTACCAGCGAAGTATTCACCTCTTATTTACACTCAAAGCAAATACGAATCAGCATGGATGGTAAAGGACGGGCGATCGATAATATATTTATCGAAAGACTATGGAGAACCGTAAAATATGAAGATATTTACCTTAAAGCTTACGCGACAGGAAATGAACTATTCGTAGGCTTGCTCGAGTATTTTGATTTTTACAATCACCAAAGAAGACATAGTTCATTGGAGCACAAGCGACCTAGAGAACTCTACTTTGAAGAATCGAATTTGGCTTTTATCTCAAAAGCAAAGGTAAGTTCAATACCAGAACCCGTCAAGGGTATAAACGGCTTGCCGCAGGCGCAACACAAGCCGCCCTTGACAGAACCTGATATTGAAATTTATGAAGCTCTTGAAATGAGAAACCAAAAAATAAAATTAAGTTTAACTACTTTGCGGTCCTAAAAAAGGGGGGAACATTAGAAAGTGCTCTAGAGCTTAGTTTTAGTGTAAAATCTAGATCAATAATCGAAAATTATCAGGAATATGAAATGATCATTTACAGCTCTGAGAAAGAGGTATTGGAAGAAATATTGAGAATATTAAAGTATAAAAATGTCTTACAACATGGACAGAAGTAACTTAAAGCAAAGATATCCGAACTCTAACCTTGTTCATTTCATTGAAATGTATGATGATGTTATCTCAATTAGCATACACTGTTTGAATGCATATATATTTGAAGATGAAACATATGTATATGATTTACAAAATGATATTCAAACGATAGAAGATAATAAAGAGGAACATCTAGTAATTGAGTATATGAATATTTGTGGATGGACTAACGATGAAGAAAAGTCCATTTCAAGATTAAAACAAGAATTAGTAGAAGCTAAAAGTGTATATACATGATTTTTTAAAATCATTGATTTCTAACATATCCAATCATCAATCGTATCATATACAGCCATGCATTTTTCTTTTTTTGCTACTTCCAATAAATCTTGAAGTTGAGAGAGAATGACAGGATCCTTGTCATCAATCTTATCAAAAGTATCTTCAGTAAATAACTCAAAAACTTGAGCCAGCAATCTTTTTGATGATTCACTAGGTTGATAATAATGGTTATCCCAAAAGTCAAACAAATACTTTGAACAATTGGTAACTGCCCAGCCGACTATAACATCATTATCGCTTAAAGCATGAAAATCTTCAGCTATTCTTAGGTTATCAAGTTTTGAAAAATCAATATTTGTATCATTTGAATAAACGAAAGTATCTGACTCAAAATAGTATATAAAATTTTGATACAAGGGGATAGAAAAATTTTTTGGCTCTTTAATTCTTAATGACTTGTATTTCAAGTTTTTCAAGGGGAATTTATCCGTATAATTAACCTTAATACTATATGGAGTTGTAAGCCATACTGTATCTAAGTTAAGAGTGTTTTTATCAAATAAATAAGTGTCAACCTCCTCGAGTAAAAAAATCATTGATCCATACCCATTATGTTTGCTATATGCGCTTTGAAAGGTGTCATAATTGCTGAAAAACACATTAAAACCTATTGAGTAAAATTTAAGATCAATTCTACTTGCCAACCCATCAATTACTTCCAATCTAATTCTGCCTTCTTCTGCCTGTAAGTCAATAATCATATATCCAATCTAAAGTCAAGTTAATCTTCTATTTCTATCAACAGTACAGCCTGAACTAAAAGTTGAAACCTTACTTCGAATAAGAGCTTAAAGAAAGCTCTTATTTCCGCATCAAAAATACTCAACTTTAAGCATTCGTATTGCAAATGCGGGAGAGACACTAATAAGCACCAAATCAATCTAAGGTATCACTGTTTTCTTCTAAACTATTTAGTTTTTCCTTGTAGAACCTATATTGATCCAATGTTAAAATTCTATTGGGGCCCCTATTAAAATCTAAAATCGCTAGTAAACCTTCTTTATCTTTTTCATTTATTTCATGAGCTCTAATAAAATAACTCAATGACATTTCATCTATCCCATCCACATGTGAAAATAAAAAAATAAAACACGTACAAATTTCCAAACTTTGAATTCATCAGTTTTATTTCATTTTTATTGTAAAATTCTACTAATTCCCATTCACCGTGAGAATAATCATAACAAGAAAAAAACACCAGTTGTGGCTTACCTAAATGATCATTAAATCCGGTTTTAGATAAAGTTATTTGGCCTCCTCTATTTTGAATATTAAATTTTTTGTTTTTCATTACTCTAGACCTATCCTTCTATATCGTAAACTTAATCGATCTATTCATCTATAAGCGTTGGTGAAATGCAAAACCATATGCTATACCTTATTTACGTCTGCCTTACAGCGGTCACAAACACCTTATAATTGATTTAGCCATAAACTCAAAATCTTGACGAATATTTATTCTTTATTTAAATAAAAATAAAATATAATTGCAAAATATTAGAATAAATCTACAATTTTAAACTAGCAATAATTTTTAAATGTATGTAAATTATCAATATTAACACATTTCAATACTAACCTTTCAAAACTACTAAACTAAAACATGTATAAACTTTCAATCATCATTTTATTTCTATTATCTCAAACGTATTTATACTCTCAAGAAACCTCAAAATCATGGAGCCTTGATGATTGCATAAAATACGCCATAGAACATAGACCAGAAGCATTACAAGCTAAAACTAATGCTACTAAAGAAAAACTAGATCTCGATCAAGCCAAGGCTAACAGGCTTCCTGAAATATCCAGCAGCGCTTACCAATCCTACAGATGGGGAAGGTCCATTGACCAAACCACGAACTTATTTACCGAAAATCAAATCAGCAATAATGGCATTAATGTAAACGCTTCTTTGGAACTGTTTGGAGGCTTTAAAAGAAGCAGGCAAATTGAGGCAAGCAATTTAAGCTGGCAGTTATCTCGTCTGGATTACGACATAGTTCAAGTAGACTTAGCGCTAAAAATAACTTTGCACTACCTAAACACTCTCCATAAACAAGAGCTTTTAAAAGAAAATAAACTCCAACTTCAATCGCTAAACGAAAAATTGACCCATGTCGAACAGATGATAGAAATGGGTAGTAGGTCAAAAACCGACAAACTGGAGATAGAATCTCAAATCGCTAGCTTGAATGTTCAAATCGTCCAAAACGAAAACGGCCAAAGGCTTGCCATACAAGAATTGAAACAAATGATGACATTGCCTCATAATGAAATCATTGAACTGAACCCGCCTGAAATAGAGAATATAAATATTGAAAATTTTCCTGTTGAGCACTATTATGATCTTGCGTTGAAGCTAAGGCCAGAAATAAAAAAAGCGGATACACAGATTCTGCTAGCAAAACAACAACTAAGGTTGGCCAGAAGCGGAATCTACCCTACAATCTTTCTAAACAGCAGTATATCAACAAACTATTCTTCAGCTTCCGACATAGATGGAAGATTGGTTCCTAATGGAAAGACCGTGGAAGTTGATCCATATCCCATTGGCACATTGCAAAACTCACCAGATCAAATGGTTTATTCCCTGCCCGGAGAGCTAGCCCCTTCGTATGATGAAGTAAACGGGTACTCGATAGGCGCTCAATGGAAAGACAACTTGAGTAGAGACATAAACATAAGCATGCAGATACCAATTTTTTCAAAATTGAAAAACCATATTGAAATTCAAAAAGCCAAAGTGAATATACAAATTCAACAATACGATCAAAACAAAGCCACAAGTCAACTATGGAACAATGTTGAAAAGGCCTACTTGGAAGCTATAAACGCTAAAAAAATATATATGGCAACACAAAATGAAATTGAAATTAAAGAAAAGTTGTTGAATGCTGTCAACGAAAAATACATGCTCGGAATAACGCCTTTTATTGAATTAAGAGTTTCTCAAGATGAATTAATCATTGCTCAGTCAAAACTTGTCAATTCAAAATATGACTTTTATTTCAAGACATTGATTTTAGAATTATACACAGCTGACAAATACTAAATCAAAGTCATATTGTAAATGCAAAAGCGACAAATTCAGACACTTTTGCATTTACAATATGATCTATTTTAATCAAAGCATCTTTTCTATCAATATCAGCATTTCCTTATATAATTCGCCAGCTCTATCTTCTATAAAAGTTTCAGAATAACCAAAATCAGAAACAGCTCTTGGATTGGCTTTAAATTCGATCTGCGAATTAGAAGTCGCCAAGTCCTCAACCGTCGCCAGAATTTCTTCTTTTGCTCCTTTCTCAATTACAGCCTCTTTTGATATCAGTTGATCTTGGCCAACGATATTACCAATCTCTTCGCGAATTCTTTCCTTAATATTCACAGATTTGTATCTCAACAAATTCAACTCTTCCATTGGATCCTCTGAAAGATTATACATTTCCCACTGGTACTTGTCATGATCATCCGGGTTATGAAAATCACGATATCTTACAAGTTTCCAATCCCCTTCGCGAACACAATGAACTTCCGCTGGTTGCACAATAGGTCCTTTTTGCATTCTTTCGAGCCTTTCTATTTTATCTACTTCTCCAGGCTTAGTATCATCATATTGATTTATCAAATCTTCACGATAATAATCAACAGCTTCCAAAAAGATATCAAAATCCTCATTTGCGCCATTCGAACCGCTTTCGGTATTTTTATCATAGCCTATAGGCTCGGAAATCATGTCGCTTGTCG
Organism: Aureibacter tunicatorum; assembly: GCF_036492635.1. Lineage (GTDB taxonomy): Bacteria > Bacteroidota > Bacteroidia > Cytophagales > Cyclobacteriaceae > Aureibacter > Aureibacter tunicatorum. The sequence continues at coordinate 116,220 of NZ_AP025307.1, read as the reverse complement.
TGAACAATATAGAGTCTCTGAATTTTTTCCCATTGACATTGAATTTGTCTTTTATTTTTCTAGCCTCACCTGTTATCAAATCACTCAAATCAGCGCCAACAAAATTTGGGACCTTAGAGCCTCCCAATAACTTGCGAAGCACCTCAACTCCTTCCTCATTAATACCAGCCAAGCCTAGCAAAGTAGGTACGATATCTATATGGCTAGTCAACTCATCGATCTGCTTAGGAGTAGTGGTTTGCGATATATCATATTCTTTAGGCATGCTGATTACAACAGGGACATGTATAGCTTCTTGATAAGCGCTATGCCATTTTTGCATCATCATGCCATGAGAACCTCCGTATTCACCATGATCAGGAACAAAGACAACAATCGTATCATCTCTCAAACCTGATTCCTCCAAGGAGTTAAGAACTCTCTCTATTTGCTTGTCCAAAATATGATGCAAATAAGCATAATACTCCATATAAGCCGCGGTCCATTTTCTCGGTTGAGCAGCCAATGCCAAAGGTATTCCTGTCAACTCATGTGAATGCTTAGCCACTTGAAGCTTTCCAGTTTTAGCTGCTAAAGCAACGCCTAGCTTTAATGAATAGTCGATTTGACAATCAGGCTTTTCCAGCAAATCCTCCTTCCATGTCTTAGGTACTTTAGCGTAAGTTTTGTCTATTCCTCCAGGGTTCATATCAAATGTCCATGTTCCTCTATCCGGCGGCGTACTCCTTGTATTTGGATCGGGAATCCCCAGCGGCTCATCAAACTTTACTTCAAAATCACTCTCATCCGCTTCCTTGTTCAGGACACCTTGCGCTTTCGCTGGCAAAACCGGCCACGTGGTGATATCATGCGGATTTGTAAAAGAAGCTACTGCAAACCACGGCTTCTTGTCGATATTCTCAATAGCCTCTTCCCTTTCCTGATCTGTCAAGCTATCATCCATTTCGATTTTACCCACTTCTTGATCATAATCGAGAGCCATCCCTTTTCTTCTCAAAAAAGTCGTCACAAGATCAGTGAAACCATTGTCACGATACATTCCCAAATTATTTTTCAAAGTGCCATGAGGCTCTGGAAATGAAGTTTCCCAATCATCAAAACCCCAGTTCTTCAAGCTTTGCTTTTCCGGATGAGCAAAATGGCATTTTCCAAAATAGTGTGTTGAATAATTATTCTTTTTGAACCAGTCTCCTAGTGTTGGCAGACCTTCCGGGTCCAACCAATTAAAACCCTTCTCGCTAGCGCCTTTGAATACTCCATCCGTCTGAGTCACTTTGTTTTTAGATCCATACTGTCCAGTAAACATTGCCGTTCGGCTAGGAACGCATGCTGTAGTAGCCACAGTGTGATTCTTTAAAATCGCGGCATTTTCCCTCAACTTCATGAAACCAGGAAATAATTGCTGAGATGTATCTGATATATAATCATCAGCATCTGTGCTTGTAGCTCCCAAGTTCTGAAAACCCAGTATATTTTTTAAATCATTAACCATCCCTCCTGCATTTTCCGGTATTGGAAAACGAAATTCATCCGCCATAATCAATAGTACATTTTTCCCATTTCCGAATAAATGAGAATTTGATTGTGAGTTGTTTTTTGACATTTTGAAATGTTTAAAAAGATGAAATAAGTATATGAATAGACATCAATTGTCCGATTGATAAAAAACTTAAGTTGTCAATGAGAATAAGCACTCGAAAAAAATATATCAGCTCATTTTTCACGCCGTCTATTCATCAGCAAAGATTACGCCTATTATTGCAAGTGTCGAGATGAATAAATATGGTAAAAGAATTAGGTTTAAAACTATGACACTAAACCTTAACACTATCAAATGATCAATACTATGTAAAGTTCAAGCATGATATATAGTGAAATATTTTTGAAATGATCCTAATGGTATGTTTGCAATGCACTAAAATAATCTCATACCATAACAAAAATAATGATCATGGAAATTATCAATGGAATAGTGAATGTAGATGGAACAATATCTTCAGGTAAAAATTTTGAAGTAAAAGCTGTAAAAAAAGGCGATAGGACGACTTATGAAATTTCCTTGACTAATGGAGATGAAATAAAAGATTATGCCGTTGTATGTCAACAAGGCCCTGCTAGCGGAGGCGCGCCACTTACCACAGGTCTAAGAGGAATAAATCTGCTTGAAGTAAATTCTTGGACCAAAGGAATAAACCCTTTGTTGCCTGCGTTCAACTTTATTGCTGTAAAACTCAGCTAGTTGAATTTTTTTCTTAAAAAAACAGAGGCTGATCCTTTTGACCAGCCTCAACCCTAAAACAAACAATAACTAAAATCACAACGTGATTTCAAACAAAACTACAAACTACTAACGCAGATTGTTTTGCTAAAATTGTATAGAATCTAACTTTTTTCGATAAAAAAATATCAAGCATCGAAATTTCTGTCAATAGCTTCTAAAATCACGTCGCAAGCATGGTGAATTTCTTCATCTGTTATCACCAATGGAGGTGCAATTCGGAATGCATACGGTGTTGACAAAAACCAATATGTAATCACTCCCATCTCTATGCAGGAAGTTACAACCTTGTTCACTAATTCAAAACTATCCAAATCTATAGCGAACATGAATCCCTTTCTTCTGATTTCTTTGATCGCTGGATGAGCGGAAAGACGCTCTTCGAAAATTTTTCCTTTTCGTTCAACATCATCCACTAGCTGGTCATCAAGTATCGTCTTCAATGTAGCGTGAGCAGCCGCGCAACAAACAGGGTGTCCTCCAAATGTTGTTATATGGCCCAATATCGGATTATGGGACAAAGTCTTCATAATCTCTGAACTGGAAATAAACGTCCCCATAGCCATGCCACCTGCCATGCCTTTGGCTATGGTCAAAATATCAGGCTCAATCTCAAAATGCTCAAAAGCAAACAATTTCCCTGTTCGACCAAAGCCTGTTTGTATCTCGTCAAATATCAGCAATGCTCCAACCTCATCGCATCGCTTTCTAAGCGCTTTCATATATTCCATGCTTGGAATACGAACCCCTGCATCTCCTTGTATCGGTTCGACAATTACTCCCGCTGTTCTCTCTGTGATTTGGCTCAAATCATCCGCTTGATTAAATTCAATGAACCTTACATCGGGAAGCAAAGGCCTAAAAGCTCTTTTCTTCACCTCATTGCCTGAAACGCTCAACGAACCGTGCGTATTGCCGTGGTATGAACGATTGAAACTCACGATTTCCGTCCTTCTCGTATATCTTTTCGCAAGTTTCAAAGCAGCCTCATTGGCTTCAGTGCCTGAATTGACAAAATATGTTGAATTCAACCTCTTTGGCAAAACGGAGATTAATAATTTGGTCAGATCTGTTTGAGGCTTCTGGACAAACTCCCCATAGACCATCACAAATAAATACTTGTCAACCTGATCTTTAATGGCTTTTACCACATTGGGATGCCGATGTCCAAGGTTGTTCACAGATATGCCCGAAATCAGATCCATATATTTCTTGCCATCGGTAGTATGGATATACACTCCTTCAGCTTTTTCGGCTTCCAAACCCAATGGATAAGGTGAAGTCTGGGCCTGATGTTGCTCAAAAATATCTTTGTCAGACAGATTTTGAAATTCATTTGTATTGTTCATCGCAATCTTATCTGATCGTTTTATAATTTTTTCGCTTATACACTTCGTAAATCAACTTAGTCTTGAAAATAGAAAACGCAGGACGAGTATAAGTCTGCTTATAAGTCATAAACAATAATGGAATCTGCGGATACTGTGGGTCATACGGCGGTTGCAAGAATGGAAAATGATTAAGGTGAAAACCTAAATCCTTGTAAAAATCTATTCTTTTTTTCGAAATCTCATCCGTAGGAGGCTCCACCTCCAATAATATCTCCTTGTCCCACTTCTGGGTAAATTCTTTCACTACTTTACCACCAAGGCCTTTGCCTCTCATGCTTTTGTCTATAGCCAAATGTTCTATGTAAATAAAGCTCTCTAAGTCCCAGTAGGCCAAAAAACCAACAATTTTCCCTTCAAAGTCGATCATCTCCAAATGGTATTTCTTCTCAAATGCGATAAGATCACGTTGTTGAGATTCTTTCCTCCTCTGCTGCTCGGGAAAAGCTTCCGTATATAAAGCCCAAAATTCCTCAAACATGCTATCTTGATATTGTATCATAATCGTGATAATAAAATGTCTTCAACCATTTTCTAACGCATGCTTTTTATCATTAATAATCAGCTATGCGGATTTGCCCAAAATTAAACAAATATTCCCATATCACATATGTCAACATTCGTGACTTTGCTTTGTTGCTGCTACAAATAAAAACCATTGAGTAATCTTTGATTAATTATGTTGTTAAACTTGACTATAAACCCCAACAATTTTTATTTTTGTTAACTCAATTATAATTTGAATTATAAAACAGTAAATAAATACAATGGGAAGAGCATTTGAATACCGAAGAGCCGCTAAAGAAAAGCGCTGGGACAAGATGTCCAAAATATTTCCACGTCTGGCAAAAACCATCACACTTGCAGCCAAAGAAGGCGGCCCTGACCCGGAGATGAATGCCAAACTCAGAACAGCGATACAAACAGCTAAGGCGCAAAACATGCCTAAGGATAATATCGAGAACGCAATCAAAAGAGCGACAAGCAAAGACATGGAAAACTTCACTGAAGTTATCTATGAAGGCAAAGGACCTCATGGCGTACTTGTAGTAGTAGAATGCGCGACAGACAATGGCAACAGAACAGTAGCCAATGTGAAATCATATTTTAATAAAGCAGGCGGAGGAGTTGTCCCGAATGGTTCTCTAGAATACATGTTCAATAGAAAGTCAGTATTCGAATTTGAAAAGCCTGAAGATTTCGACGCTGAAGAATTTGAATTCGCATTGATTGATGCGGGCTTGGAAGAAATGGAAATCGAAGACGAGAATATTATCGTTTACGGTGATTTCACCAACTTTGGAACAATTGCCAAAGAGCTTGAAAATCTTGGCGTGAATGTTACTAAAGCATCTCTGAAAAGAATTCCCACTTCACCGGTAGATTTCACAGAAGAGCAACTTGTTGACATCGAAAAAATGCTTGATAAAATCGAAGATGATGACGACATACAGCAAGTATTCACAAACATTGCTTAATCATTATAAAAACAAAATGCCTGCTCATACATAAGCAGGCATTTTACTATAATTTATTTCTTCTCAATCACACACAATAATGCCTGCTTCTGACATCACTATGTTATGAGCTGCCAAAATTATTCTTAAATCTTCACTTAAACCAGCCTGTTCGAATTTCATACGGTATATAGCCCCTGAAGTATAAGAAACCAAACATTCTCCATGACCATTCCAAAATGAAGACCCATCATTGTATTGTTCTTCGAGATTCAAAGGCACAACGCGCGAGGCGCTTGCCGCGGATGCATAATAATCAGGTCTTACTCTAAAGCGCTCATAAGCCTTAATCGCTTCTTGAGCCATAACATGCATATCATCCAATGTTTTTCTCTCAATACTTCCTATTGAATAGTCTCTATGATTGCCTTTTCGATATTCAATTACTCTCGAACTCCAATTCGTCATCGATGAAGCTACCTGAGCCATTGCATTCATAGCCTTTAGAAATTCTTTGTATGCTGTAGAATTTGATTTTCGAGAAGAAGAATTGTCATTGATAATATCCTCGGCCTTTACCGGTTCGGATTTCATAGCTTTGTAAATGGAGTCAACCACTTCCATTTCACTTTCATTGGCATATGCTAGCAATGCCGAATCCACTAAGCTCTCAAATTTGCCGATTTTCATATTACCGTCACTATTTGTTTCCAAAGCTCTAAGAGCACCTTGTATAGCGCCCCTTAATCTTCTACCCTTTTCCAAACTTGAAGGGCTTAGCTCAAATGAAGGCGAACCTCCATCTTCTTGATCACCGCAAGCGGAAAACATTACCATAAAAGGCAACAAAATTAACAGCAATTTATTTTTCATAATATGATTTTTATATCTTCATACATAATCATATTTACATGAAATTGTTTCTATTTTATAAGTCTATATAACTTTGTCGTAACTCATTTGAATAAAAAATCATGAATCTGCATTCCCTAGAAAATCAATACGATAATATACAGGATAAGCTAATTGATCTTTACGCTCATTTCCATCAAAACCCTGAGCTGTCATTTATGGAAATGAATACTTCAGCTAAGCTTATTAATGAATTAAGATGTTTGGGGTTTGAGATCATTGACAATTTGGGAGGATATAGTTTTGTGGGAATTTTAAGCAATGGCGAAGGACCGACACTTGCATTTAGGACTGATATGGATGCTCTCCCTATACTGGAAAATACAGATTCGGCCTTCAAGAGCATCAAAAAAATGAAAGATGTCAATGGCAATGAACAACCTGTTATGCACGCCTGTGGCCATGATTTGCATATGAGCACTTGGGTCGGAATCGCAAAATTGATGAGTAACAACCAAGGCAATTGGAAAGGAACATTAGTGATGATCGCTCAAGCCTCTGAGGAATGGGGAGCAGGCGCAAGAAGCATGATTGAAGCTGGCTTGTTTAAAAAAATTCCCACACCGAGCTATATACTAGCTTACCATAATGCTCCAAATATGGCTGCAGGAGAAATTGGATACAAAGCAGGGGCTTTTATGTCTGGCGTAAAAACGCTAGAACTTAAAATTAAAGGCATCGGAGGTCATGGCGCAGAACCTCAGAATACAATCGATCCTATCGTAATGGCATCCAAGCTCATCCTTGATTTTCAAACAATTATCAGCCGAGAAATACCTCCTACAGAATCTTGCGTGCTGAGTATTGGTTCTATTCATGGCGGATTCACTCACAATGTGATTCCTGACGAAGTAAACCTGCAGATGACATTGCGATTTTTCAAAAGTGAAATCGCTGATAAAGTCATAGAGTCCATCAAAAGAATATCAAATGGCATTGCCATTTCATCTGGCCTAGAGGCAAGCAACTACCCTGAACTAAAAATTATTGACACTGCATGTTTGCCTCCAGTGGAGAATAATCATGAATATACGCTTCAATCAGTGGCTTATTTAAAAGAAATTGCAGGGGTCCAAAATGTCAATGAAAGCGAACCTGTAATGATTGCGGAAGACTTTAGTTTATATTCTAAAACCACTGACAACATTCCAACGACGATGTTTTGGATAGGCAATGCTGATAGAGACAAATTAAAGTCCGCTCATTCAAAAGGCAAAACTTTACCTGTATTGCATTCTCCAATGATGTATCCTGATTATAAAAATTGCATAAGACACGGAACAGTTTATATGTCTGAATTACTGATAAAATGGTTTAATAATCTCAATAAATAACATCCAAACTATATTCTATTTCTCCAGGTCCTTTAAATCAAATTGCTTGGTTCTATCAATTTGCAAGCCTAAAATACCTGTGCCTTTTTCTTCATTGATATACATAGGTATTTTATATGTTTCAAAGATTCTATCTTCCCCTTTATTCTCTTCCAACTCAGCATCCTGATGAATTCTCACATTTGTGATCCCAGACTCGATGATCGTATGCTCCTCTTTAAACAACATCTTGACTTTTGATTTGTCTGAAGCGAAAAAATCAGCATCGCTCTTGCCTAAAATTTGATCTTTGGACTCTTTATGTTTATCCACAATGAACTTATTCACCAAAACCATTTTCAAATCCTTATCCTTTAAGAAAATTCCTACCGGCAATGTATCCAACAATCGATCAAGCAAAGATTTGCTTTCCTCCAATTCTTTTAACAACTGCTCCGTCTTTTCTTTCTCTACTTTTTGAATGCGAGACATCTCTTCATGTGTAGCGGAAATCTCTTCCATGCTTTGTCTAAGTTCCTCTTCCTGAGTTTGCAATCGCTTCGCATAATCTTGGCTTTCATCCAGTAGCTTCTGAGTAACCTGAGCGTTCTTCATGTAAAAAAACTCTGAGGCCAACAAATTACAAACCTCTTCCAAAAACTTGATCTTGGAATCTGACAATAAAGTAAACGAACTCAACTCCAGTACTCCTTCGATCTCTCCATTATTCATCAAGGGCAACAACACAATATTCTTAGGCAGGGCTTTTCCAAGTCCGGAAGTAATCTTATGATACCCTTGAGGTACTTCTTTCAAGAAAATCTTTTCCTTCTCATTTATCATTTGGCCAATAAGACCTTCTCCCCTGCTAAATTTCTGTTGCATAAACTTTTTACGACCATATGCATAGCATGCTTTCATCTCCATCTCTACTTTCTCATTGCTTAGATACAAAGCTCCCTGGAGACAATCACAATACCTAACCACATATTGAAGCATTTCATCGCAATATGATTCGAAGTTTTCTTTATTTTCTCTGGATATATTAGATACTGAATTCAAGCCCGTATTAATCCATTTCGTTTCATTTTCGCTGGTTTCGACTTTCTTCAACTCCTCTCTCATTTCCAATAGCGTATTGCCTAAAATATCATCCGACGATAAAGCCTTGAACTCATGATCAAACTCTCTTCGACCAATCGCTCTTGCAAATTCTGTAGAGGCTTTTATTCCTTTATTCACTTTCCCGATGGACTCAAACAAAGCCCCAAAGCTACTTACTGAAGATAAATCAACATCCGCATACTTTCCTTTTGCTATGTTATTAAATACTTTATTAGCCTTTCTGTACGCTATAAAATACTTCTGCATCAAATAAATAAACGAAATTATGTTAAATCCAAAAAACAAGAAAAATGCATACATCAACGCATTTTGTTTTTTGTGAAAACTATCGCTGAGTTTTTCGACTTCGCGCCACTCACTTTCAACTAATGACATCTTGGTTTCCGACATCTTCGCTATAAAATCGAGATACTCATTTTCAAAAGACAGCCCAACATACACTTGAGTAAGTTCTGGAGAAAATAACAATTCGCTTTTAATCTTTCTACTTACATTATTGTATTCAAGAGAAGTCTCCGGCACATTGACAAGACTTAAAACCAAATCTTGCGCTCTGCTCAACCTATTCAACTTAGTTTTAAATTCAACATGAACATTTTGGATATCTTGTTGATAAAGAGCAACACTGTATTGGCGAACCAACATTCCTATAACCAACAAAATCAAACTGGAAATAAGCAATAGACAACTAAAAAATGCGTACTTATCGCTCTTGTATAGATTTTTCAATCCTTTCATTTTCATAAAATTTTAAAAAGCTCGATTAAAAAATATCAACCCTAAAAAGTTAAACATATATGCATTTCTGTAACTGAATCGGGAAATGCTTGAAAAAATAATCTATTTAATTGGAGACGAAAAAATCAAATAGATATTGCTCAAAAATAAAAAAATCACTCAAAATTTTATTCGAGTGATTTAATATCAAATCAATTATATGAATTGGAAACAGTAAAAATACTATCTGCCAAATACGTTATCTTCTTGAATTTGTCTTACTAAAGCTTTAACAAATGACTTAGCGCTATCATCTATTGATGAAGGATCTACAACTTTTGACTGTGCTGTCCAAACCAACTCTTCAGTCTCTAAATCATAAAAGTTGCACTCCATGAACACCTTAGTTGTGGTAGTATAGTAACCCGGATCATAGATTCTACCCATTCCATAATAATACGAATAAAACGGCGCTCTATAATACCCAGGATAAAACCCGACTCCCGCTCCTGGCACATAAGATTGTTCCTTGTCGACGCTAAGCACGCTAACAGTAAGCACTCCATCCACGCCATGAGACTTAAGATCTTTCTCTATTTTCTTCTCAGTGGGTTTTTCACTAAAATATTTTGGCGAGAAAAGAGTAACGCCTTCGACGATGTTCAAGCCGATTTCAGACAAATCTCTTTTCATATAGTATTCATATGCTTTTTTAGCTTGCAAATCCTTGGTAATAGATATTACAGCTATTTTTTCATAGTTTTTCGGTTGGTATTCAGGCGACTTCCAAGAAGCCGTCATCTTCGTCGTAGTAGCACAGGCTCCCAAAAGCATCACCACCAATCCAATCATTATCACTTTTAAAGTTTTCATAACCTGAGTCAATTTATAAAAAAATCTTCTTACCCTATTTACAAGCTAACGAAGGAAAACCCTAATTAAATATGAAGAAACAGGCTGAAAAACGTGAAAATTTTTAGAAGGTTAATTAAAATTGCTTAAAACAAGAAAACCACTGCTAATCATATAGCAATGGCTTTTTTCACTTTGCTAAGATTTATATTTAGGCGATCTCCTTTTCAGGAACTTGAACTTCAGCTTTACCGCCGTGTATCATTCTTGATATTTCATTATTTCTCTTCGTCAGCTCGTCTTTTATTACTCCAATTAAATGCAGTGGCGTAAATGCGAAAAATATCCACATGCTCACTTCATGGATCTCTTTTATATCATGGGAGAAATCTTTGGATATCCCAAGCTCTGTCTTAAAGTACAAAGCGATTCCCGTAATGGACATGAACATCAACGCCAAATAAAAGAACCAATAAATTCCCTTTTTCATCTTGCTATAGGCGTCTGTTGTATTTTGAAGATTATGAACATCCTTTTTCATAACAATTTGTCCAAGGCGGATTAAAATCAAAAATATCAATGCAAAACCAAAAATATAATGCCAGTCCCACATTGGAGCTCTTATCGCCTTTGCCAAGGATTTTGCTTGCTCGAATTCAACCTCATTCGTCGCCAGCTTTTCTTGAATCAACGCTGCATTTGTTCTCCAGCTAAAAAATGTTTTTCTTAAGATAACTGTTCCCAGTATTCCCAACATTGCAAAAGCATTAAGCCAATGCCATAAACGATATCCCTTGCTGTAATTATTCGAGCTTGCCATAGTATAGTTTAGTTGTTAAATAGACATTATCACGATTGATTTTTTATACCGTTTTATTTTCCTCTGGAGGAAATACAAAGGAGGATAGTCAAGAAGATCATAAAAACTAATCGTGATAAACATTAATCACTTTTATTCTCAAATTGAAATTTAAAAAAATATTGAAATGGGTCAAAATAGCTTTGAGTAAATTTTAATGATTATCTATCACTATGCTTTTTCGAAAGCTTTCACAGCTTCTTTTAATTGTTGCCAATTGCTTAAAAACGCCGAATGTTCCTTATCATGCAGATCAAACATATTCTGAAAAAACATTTCAAACAAATTGTCATCCTCAGCCAAATGCTTCATCGCTTCCACCATGCCATCAAGCATATGCTTGGATTCTTCTCTGCCCAAAGGTCTGTGTTTTCCAACGCCCTTCCATATATCGAATATGTGTTGAAAAAACACATGCGGTCTACCTGACTTATGCGCATCCAGCAAGCCAATGAATAAATCATAATAGTATTGAGGCAATTTGTCAAGTATCTCATCCATAGCCGCCATATCCCCATTTCTAACCATGTCGTTGCCTCTTTGAAAATAGGAATTCACAGTTTCCATGTAACCTGTGGTTTCTTGATTGAAAACTTTCGCCATATACAGCATACCTCCCAAGTTCAATGTCTGATCAATACCAGAAAGAGATCCTGTACGACTATCCATCAATACATTCCCGTCATTAAAATGGCCAATGAACCGGTCCACATTTCCGAGTAGTATATCCAAAATCGCAAGCTCGCCTATGCCTTTCAGCAATTCCTTATTCCAAACTCGTGAGATAGAATGCTTTGCTGTTCTTGATCTAAAGGTGTCTCCAGAAGCACGCTCCATAAACAAACATTTCGCATCAGCCGTTCTTCCAAGAGCTCCTATGTTTAATTCCGCAGCGCTTCCCATCAAGCCTCGCTTGATGTACTTGTCCATTTTTGTTCGTTCTTTTTGATTCAGCTTCCTTGTAGCAGGTGCTGTAACTCTACGTCCCACCAATCTCACAAAATTATTCGCAAAAGCTTCATTTTCGACCGCCGGTGTCATTGGAGTGTCTTTCATTACTTTTAGCACATGAGAGGAATCTTCTCCAGGATTTCCCAACATGAAAATCGTCGCAAATTTGCCCGGCTCCTCCCCTTCCAATGCTCTGACATCTCTGAATTGATAAGCCCGAGCCATAGGCATCTGGCCAAATAGAATTCTAATCGAGCCAGTATTCAAAGATCCGGGAACCGAAGAAGCCTCGGAAATAGTCCCTAAAGAGCTTATTGAATCCTCCGGCAAGTAGAAGCCTCCTTCCCCATCGCTAATTAGCGAAGACTCATACATTTTTCTCACCATTTCTTCTCGATAAGCATCTAGGGAAGCCGGTGGATTAATCGAAGAATAAGGTTTCCCTTGAGACTCGGTCTCGTCACTAGAATTTGACTTATCAAAAGTTACTTCCGTAGGCACTGTTACTGTTCTCTCTAAAGGTCCATCGCTTTCTCTTGAAAGCTCCCTATTCAAAGGCATAGCAGCTATAGTCACAGGCCCCATGACTTCTTTCTCAATTTCTCTTTCTGATTTTTGCTCTCCTTCAGTTGTCCAAGTTTCGGACTGTATTGACATAGGTTTGGCAAATTCTATATCTGATTCCTTGATTGGATCTAACCTTGTCGATCTCCCAAGATTTCTTGAACTCTCTAATTTTGAATTGTCCATAGGAATCACAGGGTCCAAAAATGGGCTTGCCCCACCTGCGACTACCGCTCTTTTTTCAGTTTCAATTGTTGCTGGGGTAACCGGATCAGGAAAAGGACTTGCTCCTCCGCTTGTTACCGCTGTTCGTATATGTCTTTGAGAAGAAGCTAATTCAGATCTTTCTTTAAAAGTCGACATGAATTTCACATCATTCCATTCTTTGCCATCTCTCTTAGGTCTGGATTTGTATGTAATACGAAAAAAAGGGATGTCATCCTCAGAATTGTCAGAAGGCTCATAAACGCCAACAACTCTCCATACATTCTTTGTCTCTCCAAAAATAGGATCACCACTAGTCTTTGTGCCAATTATCTCATATTCTTTCCATGGCTCGTCGACTTTATGAGCAAAAGGTTTTACTTCCTTCTTATCCTTTTTTTGTTTTCTTCGAAACATGCATTGAACCGGAGGAAATAACGAGCTGGCCTGTTGCTTCTTTGTTTTACCTTCAGTCCTTGCTTTAGTCTTCTTATGTACTTTATCAAAAAAGTAGCTCACTCTAATCTTTTGCTCATGATACAACAATTATAACCTCATGATGCGATAAAAGTTAAACTACTTGCTCTTTCAATTTATGAAGTTCTCTCTCCACGAACTCATCCGGCCCCATATTCAAAAACTCATATTTTTCTTTATCAACTATGCCAACATATTCCTTGACTACATTATTGTAACATGTCTTCAATCTAACGTTTTCCTTGACCCTTTTTCTAAATCCTTCCAGGTCAAGCATAGCAACAGACAACTCAATAAAGTACTGATCATAAAGAGGATTGCTAATAGACTCTTCAAAATCACCTTTGCTGTAAGCCGATAAAACCTCTTCATCGGAATAACTATTAATCACTTGCAAATATTTATTCTGATAAGTTTCTCTTAACTGTTCCGTAAGCTTTTCTATAGTCAACCTTTGCCTTTCCTTTTCTCGCTTCCTTGCAGTGAGCTTCAATTCCGCTTGATTTTTTTCAAACTCATCAAGAAGCCATCCGGACATCAAACCTTTCAAAATATACAACTTAGGCTTGTTGACGCTTTTTACTTTATGCTGCTCCTCAACGTACTTCACTGCAAAAGCAACAAAAGTATCATCAAGGTTTCTTTTAGCGCATTCGTTTCTTATTTCTTTAAGATCTGATTTGGAAAACAAAACTGTATTCAGTTCTTCATCCTCATTTTGGGAAACAATAATATCATCAACTTGAGGCTCGACCAGTTCGTGCTCATCAAAGTTTTGATTAGCAATTACTTGTTCAGTTTCCTTTATTTCAAGTTCATGCTTCTTAATCTTCTGATAAGCTTTATATTTAGGATTTGGCTCGATGAAAAATTTATAGGCAACAATTTTTCTTCCTTTCTTAATTTGCTGAAATGAAACAAAAATATCAGAGTACTCATTGATCTCTTCTATTGATGGCAATATGATTCTGCTGTGAAACATCGCCACAGTTCGATATTTTTCACTTAAAATATTTCCTTGGTCATCCTTTTCCAAAAGAGAGAAAATCTCCTTTAACCTGACAATCTGAATCTCTCGCTCTCTTATATTAGGATAATATTGCTTGCATAACTCATAGATTCTCAATGTGTATTGCTTCCTGAAACTGGTAACATTTTTCACCAAATACGATGTGTATCTTTCTTTCAAAGAAAGAAAAAAAGGCTTCATATCAGACGAAAACTTAAGCTTGACATATCCCCAACCCGGCTTTCCCTCAGCCATAGTGATAAAAGACATCGTCTTCCAATGCCCTTGATCGTCCTCAATATGGACTGCGCTTTCAGCCAAACCTTTAGCCGCTTTCTTCACATCATTATACGCCTTGCCTGAAACAGATTTCCCATCCAAAATTTCAGCCATGCTAATCTCATACTCCTTGAACTCATCATCATCGGGCCGAATACGCGCGCACATCAGCGTGATAATTCTCATTTGCAATGCTGAAAAATTCTGCCTGCTGCTATCTATAAGCTTGTTACTCTTGACTATTTTGTAATCCCCAAGTTTAGCTAAATCAAACTCTGCCATAAAAAAAATGAAAATGTTATGATATTTCTGTTTCCAATATGATACTAATGTTTTTTAAAAACAAATAATCAAAAAACAATCCTCAAATAATCAAACACAATAAAGAGTCTTTGATATTTCTGTTTTATCAGTATTTGAATCGAATGATCAACTGCAACATTTATATCATCAAACAAATCTAAATGTATCAAAAATACATCAGACTATGATATATTTGTTTCTTTTAAATGGAAAAGCAACGAAAATATCATGGAAGAATCTATAACAACAGAAATACAAGGCTACCATGATGATATAAATGTTTCAATTAATCTTTAAAGCAACAAAAATATCATTCAATGATGTACTCAACTCAATTTAAATGATATTTTTGTTTTCCTTAATGTACAATAGTGATACTTATGATATATTTGTTTCATTTCAATATGATACAATGATATAAATGTTGCTTATTTATGATATGAATGTTTTCTGGCATGATATTAGTGTTGCGAAACATGATATTGATGTTTCACTTTATGATATATATGTTTCTATTTTACAGTGTAAAGTACTGAAAATCAAATCATTAAAAAGGTTAAAACATTAAAACATATAAAATAAAAAAACAACCAAAACAAAGCTCATAAATATCAAGCATGTTTGGTTGTTCTTTTTATGTATTGAAAAATATTTACAAATGGCTTTCTATTTCAGCTATTAAGCTCAAATACACTTGTTTTATTTTCTTCAAACTTTCTTTTGATTCATGCTCTATGAATTGATTAACACGCTTTTGCTCAGAATTCATAAAACTTGATAATTTTACAGGCTTATACTTTGACTGATTTATAGTTGTTTGCTTTATTGACTGCAACCATACATCATCTCCATCAATTTTATTTTCTTCATCTAAGGAAACAAAATGACCTAAAAATTTATCAACTTGTTCTTTATCTAAATCTTCTTTTGAATTTATTTTTCCTAATTGTTCTATCGATTGTTTAGGTATTTTAATTCTACGTTCTTTAAATCGATTAGCATAATCTTCGGGCAAAGCTTCAACGCCTAGATAAAAATTATAATCGCGATTTAGAGTTGCTCTGCCTATGCCAAATTCCGAAGCATATTGATCTAATAAGTCGATTCCTGTATTTGAAGAAACAAGTTCATTTGAGATATTACCGTCTTTTTTTCGACCAGCTCCTTCCCTCTCCCCTCCTGCAGTATTTTTCATTCGAGCATACTTCATTCCTCTGAAATAGCTTACTTGCCATTTGATAAGGTTTCGTTTACCCATTTGAAGGTCTAGCATATAGTTTTTGACATCGTCTATGCTATCAAACTCTAAAGTTTTTATTGGGAAATCCAGATTGTGTTCGGAGGCTATTGAGAACCTGTTATGTCCGTCAAGCAGCACTGGAGACTCATCTTTTCTTTGCCAAATAACCAAAGGATCGATTATTCCTTGTTTTAATAGGTTTTGCTCGAGCTTCTTCTTTTCAGATACGGTTAATCTAGGCAATAGATCTTGCAGTTCGGGCAAAATGACAAAGTTGATGGTTTTCGAATTAAATCGTCTGCCATCAGATATTCCAACAGCATTTGCAAAATTGCCTGTTTGGGTTGCTTTAGCCTTATTTTTATTGAATTTCAAAGCCATTAATTCATTTGATTTAAAATTTCATCAGCTAACTCTATGTAAGCTTTCACCGCTTGGTTTTTGGAATCGAATTCGAAGATACTCACATTCATTGCCACAGCTTGTTGCACAACAGTAAGCAAAGGAATATTAGCTTTGAATAAAAGATCTTCGTATTTTTCTTCCAATATCTCATGATACATTTTTTGGACACTGGTATTTTGATATTGAGAAACAAGAATACCGGATATTTTTGGTTTTCTTTCGAATTTTTCCCCAATGTTTTCCACCAGCCTAAAAACCTTGTTAAGTCCTTCTACGGAATTCCTTTGCGCTTGAGTTGGTATGATAATTTCATCCGAAGCGATTACAGCGTTTCCAGTAAATAAACCAAGACTAGGAGCCGTATCGATAATTATAAAGTCATATACTTCCTTATATGGTCTTAAAATGCTTCTTACTCTGGTCCATTGATCATATTCTCCCGCTAATTCTTCTTGCAATTCGTCTAATTCCATATTGCAAGGTATCAAGTCAAGGTTTTCTTTGATATTCAAAGGTTTAACCCCTGGAGAAAGAATATGAAATGAAGAGTCTTCGATTCCGCAGTTGGCAGTTAGGTTTGATTGATTATCCAAATCTACAATCAATACTTTAAATCCAAGCTCGGCAAGCCTTACGCCAAGCGCATGAACAGTTGTAGTTTTGCTCACGCCTCCTTTGTTATTCACCACAGCCAGCGTTCTGCAAAGATACGCTTCTTTGTCAAAGCCAATTTGCTTGATGACAGGAAGCACTTTCCGTATATGCTCTTTATTAAGTTTACGATTGCCTTTGATGGCTTTGGAGAGTGTTGAATGAGGCAAGTCCGCTTTTTTTTCAATGACTGAAATGGATATCGCGTCATTCTCATTAAAAAAATTTACAATGTCTTCGTTAGTTATCATGGCTTAGAATATATTGATGTCTTAAAATTAATACATATTGTAATCATAACAAACGATTTTAAATCATTTATGAGAATATTTTGTATATGAATTTATACAAATATTGTGAAAATGATCTTCAAAAACCTCTCCAATTATTTGTTGAAATTGTTTTTCATTTTCAGTTCAGCTAAATTTGAGCTTTATTATTTTAAAATATGTTTGGAGTATCATGAGTAAGGTATTAAAGGGATATTTGATGGCTATCGGAGCCTTTATTATATGGGGAGTATTGCCTCTCTATTGGAAAGCAGTGAACAGCTCTGATTCTTTTGAAGTGTTATCGCATAGAATTGTTTGGTCTTGCGTATTATTATGGGCTGTTTCATTATTGCTAAACCGAAAAAGCCTTTTTGAAGCGTTCAAAAAAAGATCCACTTTGATTACTTTGATTGTTTCCTCGTTGTTGATATCATTGAATTGGGTGGTTTATATTTTTGCTGTAAACGCAGGTTTCACTGTCCAATGCAGTTTGGGGTATTATATTAATCCTTTATTGAATGTCGTATTGGGAATAATTTTCTTTAATGAGAAACTGGATTTGTCTGGAAAAATAGCTGTTGGCTTGGCTTGCATTGGAGTTTTATATCTTACAGTTGGCTATGGAAGTTTTCCGTATATTTCTTTTGTTTTGGCAGGGACATTCGGATTTTATGGCATGCTGAAAAAAAGGTTGGCGATGGATTCGCTCAACTCTTTGTTTGTTGAGACTTTATTGGTAGGGCCTTTGGCTTTAGGATATTTGCTGTTTTTAGAAATGAATGGCAATGCTTACTTTTTGCATGATACAGGGTTGAATGATTTTCTTTTCTTATTTGCTGGAGTTGTGACAACTGTGCCATTGTTTTTGTATAATGAAGGAGCTAAGCATATCCCCTATTCTACTATGGGCTTTTTGCAATATATCGGTCCATCGTTGATGCTTTTGATAGGAGTTTTCTTTTTTGGTGAAGATTTTACTTCATCGCATGCTATCAGCTTTGGCTTTATTTGGTCCGCTCTTGCAATTTATTCCGGTGGAAAAATAATCGCAGCTAGAAAAATCAAAAAAGCTTCATTGGAAGAAGTTGTTTGATATATCCGAAATGAATCAAAGTATCATTTTGATATTTTGATTCATTTCAATTTCAATGTATCAAAATGATACTTTGAAATTTGATCGTTCATTAACGAAATTTATTCAAAAAAATGCTTGTCAAAAATTTCTGATAAGTTAACATGCGATAATCAAAATGAATTTTTCAAACTCGCTCTATTTTTTTTAGCTCGTCGTATTTTCATTTTATTTTTTATTATTTTTAAAGGCTTGCATACGAATTATTAATACTTAATCGTTTGTTGCTGGCTTGGATTCGGCTCTAATCCAAAAATAATTATCAGACAATAACTTTTATAGAATGAATAATAACAGGTTTGATAAAATCAAGCATATTGCTTATAAAAACCTAGTGTATAGGTCGTTTAAATCCCTATGGAACTACAATAAGCTTGTTATCGACAGAATCGTCAATCTGGCTGAAGATACTGATGTAAATGGCACAATTACCAATATTCAAGGTGGGATTGTTTTAAAAGGCTCTAATTTATGGATGCTGATATGCTCTACGATGATAGCTTGCATAGGCCTTGACGTGAATTCACCCGCAGTGATTATTGGAGCCATGCTAGTATCGCCATTGATGGGCCCAATACTTGGTTTAGGACTTTCTGTGGGTATAAATGACAAGGAGTCCATGTTTTTGTCATTGAGAAATTTGGGAGTAGCAACAGGTTTAAGTTTGATGGCAAGTTTTGTGTATTTCAAGATTTCACCATATGGGTATTTGACCGATGAAATGACAAGCCGAACCTCTCCAACTATTCTAGATGCTTTTGTCGCTTTGTTTGGAGGCTTGGCTGGAATTATTGCAGGCTCAAGAAGCAACAATGCTACTGCCGTTCCAGGCGTTGCGATTGCCACTGCTTTGATGCCTCCATTATGCACTGCCGGTTATGGCCTTGCTACGGGAGATACTCAAATTTTCGGAGGGGCTTTTTATTTGTTTTTCATCAACACTGTATTGATAAGCATTTCAACATATTTTATTGTAAGAGTGTTGAAATTTCCGCTTATGAAGTCGATTGATGAGCAAAAAGCAAAGCTGGCCAAAAGAGCTGTTTACGCTTTCTTGTTCATATTGCTTGTGCCAAGTATTTACTTTTTATACACTTCATTAAGAAGCCTATCTCAAGATAAAATCATTGAGAAATTTATTTCGAATAATATACACGAAGATTTGGAGAATGGCGTAAGGTGGTCAATCAGAGAAAAATCCGATAGCACTCAATCATTGCAAGTATATTATTTTGGTGATTATATCGAGGAAGATAGAACACGAAAGCTGGAAGCATCATTGAATGACATATTTAGCGGGTCTTTGATATTTAATTATTTCCCTAATAAGAGAATAGCTTTGGACTTGACCCCTACAGCAGCTCCTCCTGACAAGCAAAAAGCTCAAATGGCAGAGGATATAGAGCGATTGAGCGGTAATTTGCGATCGATGGAAATGAAGCTTCGCAATGAGATCAGCGATAGTTTGTCTAGTCGAATTGAAAACTTGAATGTAAGAACTGAAAAAACGGAAATCATAGACGTGATGAATGAGTATAAAGTATTGTTTCCTGAGATTTCTAAAATCTCGTACGGACATATGACAACGGATGGACAGGATACTCTGGGAGAAAACCTTACTTACATTGTCAAATGGAAATTTTTGAACAAGGCTAGAATCTCAAGACATAAAACAAAGGAGAAGTTGGAGAGTTACCTTAATGTCAAGCACGGTGCTGCTGTTGATGTTATTCACTTATAAGAATTAAATGGCTGTTGCGGCGGCCACTTTCTTTTTTGTTTTGTGTCGCGCGGCTTCTTTATGTCTCTCTACGGTGATTTTGAATGGAATACCACTTTCAAGACAATGGAGTTCGTATCCTTTTAAGCATGCAGCGTGAGCGATAAGTTGTATTCCTTGCTCAGATATGTATTCTTCTTTTTCTTCTTGCCTAATATACTCTCTTACCATTGATAAAACTTCAGAGACTACTTCGTCATAGCTTTTGCTTTCTTTGAATTTGGCATTGGCTTCTATGGAATAGTTCATAACTCCGATCGTGTAAGTAGGTATTATCTCTCCCTTCCTAAGCAACCTGCCGGCATCGCTAACTATTTGATCATATACTTCTGATTTTTTGTCATGCGGATTGACAAAAGGTCCATATTGTTGCTGATATCTTGCTGAATGTGGGTCAAATGTTGCAGTGGTAGCGCGAGCTAAGTGTGGACTTGTGTGACTTACAACCGATGCTCCTTGACTTGAAATAACATTTGAAGCACCTGTTAAGTGAGGCAGATCTTCTTGACTGCTTCTTTTCATGGCGTTGAACTCCTCCAGACGTTTCTTTTGAGCTTCTATATCATGTTCCTCGCCGATGTCACTCATGTATCTGAGGTTTTGCCTTGATGCCATGGTAGCTTCTTCTAAATCGGTTTGGTCTACTGATTCTGTTCTTTGTCCTAGCCTTTTGACTCTTTCTTCTTCCATTTTTCTATGATCCTCAAGCAATGCTTCCATGTCAAAGGACTGTTCAAGCTGTTCAGTTGGTGGGCGAGAGGTCAATTTGGATCTTGGCTCTTCATCATCCAATACACTAGGACGGTTGTATTCAAAGTTGTTTCTTTCACTCGTATTCAACGCAGCTCCGGGAGTGGATAAGTCCAGATTATTGGGATGGCTTTCAAGCAATGGGTAGATCCCAGCTGGGTTCGTTCTTACAGGACTTGAGCTTAAAGGCGTGCCCAAAGGAGATGCTGGCTCAAGTAAAGGCATATTCATACCGTATGTTGTCCGTTTATTTTCTTTGGCGGATATTTTAAGAGCATCTTCTAGCTCTTTTTCATTTCTTCGTATTTCTTCAGCGGAAGGCATAGGATGATGCCCCATATTTTCAAATGCTTCAGTTTCCGTTCTTTTTAAGAATTCCTCGTATTCTCCGGATGTCATATTCACAGAACTGATTCTATTTCTTGCAGGAGATGTCACTGGAGAAATTCTTGGAGACGTTCTTTCAGGATGATATTCTCTATCTTGTTCTAAAATCATTCCTAACTGTGTACTTTGAGTAAGTGCTGCTACCTGATCACGAAGTTCCGCATCTTCTTTAGATCGTTCTTCCGCTTCTCTCGTATCCCTAGCTTCTTTTTCTCTAGCCTCAAGACTGGCTGTTGAATCTACAGCTCGAGGTTGTTGCAAGGGAATATGTGCGAATGTAGGATTGATAGCAGGAGGGACATCACCTATCCATCCTTCAGTTGCTAAAGGTTGGTTCGGACTCGGCAACTGTACTCCGTATTCTTGACTTCTAGGAGGCACAAAGGTCGCAGGTTCTAGCAGTGGAGCCGGAGCCGTAGGTTCTAAATAATTCAAATCATTTCTAGCTCCCATCATAGGTGGTTCATAGGTTTGCTGATGAGGATTGTATGGTTCTGGCATTACTGGAAGTTGCGCAGGCATTGGGGGAGGTGCGACTGGATACGCTCTTTTGATTCCCGGCATATATACGTCTAAAAGGTTGACTTCTTCAACGTCTTCTCTGGCTTCCAGATATGCGGCATAGCACATCAAATGATTATATTCTTCATTTTGATAATCTTCACCGAACTTATCCAATGCATTTCCAATGGTTTCTCTATTTTGATCGAAGATGGTTTGATAGCTAATATCTTCTCTACTCATGTCGGAAACCAGTGTTTTTCTAAAATCTTCGCTGATTTTTTCTCTATAATGAGATTCATAAAGGGGAGACGACATCAAGAATTGCAAGTAGCCTTGATATTTAGGGTTTGAAGGGTGCATTTCCCCTTGTCCCCAAGGCAAGTGGCTGTAAGTCAAATCTGGGCCTAATTCTGTTAATCGATCTTCAACTTCCATTTGAGCTGCATACAGAATTATATGAGCCAAGTCTTCGTTGGCTGTTATATTGTGCATGTCTACGGAAGGAGTTTGCTTGATTTCGGAATATACGCTTTGAAACACGCTTTCGTACTCTCCTTTGGCTCTAAGTTTTTGTACGGCGCTGCTTCTTAGTTTGACCACATCTGGCTCTATAAGTCTTGGCCTTAAACTAGAGTTCAGGACACTGCAAACAAAACCGAAATATTTTTCATTGCCAAGTTCCAATGGCCCGGTTTTCCAAGGGCACCAACCTCTTTCGCTATGATTTCTTTGAGCGCGGGTAAGAGGTCGTTGTTTTGGTTTCATTGGTTCAGAAGCGACTGGAGTTGGTTTTGATTTTACTTGAACTCCTGAGGGGCTTTCAAATGTATCAAGTTTTGGAGTGCTTGTGGATGTGATAATGGAAGTTGGTCCTAATCCGACTTCAGTAGTTGCTGGTTGGTTTGGTTCAATGAAATGCTCATGAATAATTCTATGATGCCTCAAGTTGGCAGGTACAGATTGAGAAATATCCAGTCTTTCATCAGTTTCAGTTAATGCAGGCATTCCCAAAGATTGAGTCTCTCTACGGTCATATGGCATAGAGACATTGACAAAACCTAAAGCACTATCACCCGGAGACTTTACGGTTTGTCCAAAAGTAGAGTCGCCTCCATAAGTCTCTTGATTGTCTTCTGCAACTTGTCTTCTATACTCTTCTGACGCATAATATCGTCTCCATTCTCTTTCTGCTTCTTTATTCTTTTTTCTACGCTCTAGCCAACCAAACATTGCTTGGACCGGCGGTTTTGCAGATGCAGAATTTTGACCTGAGAATCCTGCGTGTTGCGATCTGCCCTTCTTGTCTTTCTCCCTCGTTAACTTCATCTCTTCGACTTCTCTGCTGAGTAGTGAACAGGTTTGATGAGATAAGGTTGGCTTTGCGAGGTTGGCGGACTTTAGAAATGATACGTTTTTCTAATGATAGGTAAAAGTATTTGTCATTGGATAGGAGGGTTTTATTGACAGGATTATGAAATGCTTTTTAATGATAGCATTTTTTTTATTTTTTTACCAAAATCGTTCTTTCATTCCATTGTAAACCATCAGGACTCTTTTTTCATTGTTTTTGGCTTTGCTTAATTTGTATAGCGTCGTTCCTGTCGCGCGAACATAGGCTTCAATCACATCGGCTCTTAATTCTGATTTTCCATCAAATGATCCTATCATGCGGCCAACCTCCTTGATGACATCCAAACGATGCAAATGTATCGCTCGTGTGGTCATATCTTGATTTCCCCAACCAGCATCTCTGAATTTTTGAACGCCGAATCTGACAAGATACATTCCACCTTCCACTGCTGAAGCTCCTATTTGCAATCCGATTCCAACGGGAGCGGATACTCCAGCCAAAGTAGTAATATTGGCAGCGACTCTCACCACATTTGTTGCTATGAATATGCATTCCTTTATTATTCGTTCTCTATTGATGGCTTCAAGTTCTTCGCAAACGTCGAGTTCTCCTGCTTCATCCAAAGTTCGTTTGATAGACGATGCTCGACGATTGATTTTCATTGAATCGAAAAACTCATCGAAGTTTTCTTGAACTCTAAGGCTTCTTAGCAATTGCTCGTCGACTTCATTGTCCGCATTCAGCAATTTGGAGATAATGAGATCGTCTTTCATCTTTTCGAAAAGCTTATGATGCTGACGATACATCAGCACATAATTCCGGATGGATTGAGCAAGAGTGAAGCCTCTACGCGCTATTTCAATGATACTGATGACAATGCCTAAGGCAGGTATGGCTGTTGCCAATCCTGTGCTTGCTATGCCAAATATTTTAAGAACTTCATTAGTTGCTGAAAGTATTGACTTGACCGTTTCAACAAGTTGTTTTACACGATCAAATACTTTTTCAATGATATCTTCTGCTGATAAGGAGTCCCATTCGGTGATAATTTCAGCAATATCGCTAACAACATCCTTGATAAAAACAAAGCTGTCTTTAACTGCATCTATTACATTGGTGACAATACTGAGAATTTCGGTAATTTCAGTAGGCAAGATGAGGTCTTTGGCTTCATCTCCAATTGAGGACGCGGAATCTTTTACTTTGCTTTTATCATCTTTTTCTTTGCTCTTAGCGTCCTCTTTTTTACCGGAGTTGAATAAGCTTGCTCCAAGTTTGTCAACTAACTCTTCGCTATCATCTTTGAGGAATTCTTTTAGCTTGTTGATCAGAACAACATTGCTTGGCAATGCTTCATCTTCTCCACCTACAATGATCGCTGTTGGACTTTCAAGCTCTAAGTCGAGGTCATGTTCATCTTTTAATGAAGCTACCATGCTTTCTTCCCAATACTTGCTCAATACATGTCTCTTGTTTTTGAGAAGAAATTCTTTGAGTTTTATGTCGTCAGTCCAGTCAGGCTTTGGTTTGGAAGCTTCTGGCACATAACTAAAGCTAAGTTCCTCAGGGACGGACTCTCCGCTTCTCAGAATGGCATGAATGACGACTTGATATAGAGAGTTGAAATCTGATATTTCTTCAGGACGCGAGACTTTCATTCCCATTTGTTCTTGGAAATGGGGCAGATGTATTTTTCTTCTTAGTCTGTTCCAGTAGTAGTGTTTAAGAGGGGGGAGGCCATTTTTTACATAATCAGGATTTGGCTCTCCTGCCCATATTGGAATGCCCTTTCTCTTGGGCAGACTGTACTCTCCTCTCAGAGTGTTCTCAAAATCAAGCATTCTGACATGTCTTGCAGGTACCGGTACTTGAGGGTTTTCTGCATAATCATTTATAGCGAATAATGAATTGGCTAAATGCAAGAATGGAGGATATAAAGCAAATTGAGGATCTTCGTCTTCTGTAGCTTTAAAACCCCAAAGTTTTGAATAATCCATTTCTGGCATGTAGAGATGGACGGTTTCAGTAGGAGGTTTGAAATTCCATTGAAAATGAGGGGCAAGTTGAGGTTTTACTTTGATTTGCCTCATGGAATGGACTTGTTCTGCTACATGCACATTTCCCGCAAAGGTTTGACCTTTGAATGACAAATCTTCAGGTCTGGGCCATACAGGAAGGTATAATGACGCTAAATTGAGCACTCCGCATGCAAGTCCTCTTTCATCATATTCTGATGGCGAGTAACCTAGGCTTTTTTCTCCATGGGCCAAACGACCAGTGGACAAAAGTAGTTTTCTGCCCAAGGGTTTTTCTGCGATTTGAGCGATCTGGGACAGTAATGATTTACGGTGTTGCTCAGGCAAAGCTGAAAAGTCAATCGCATCATCTACTCCCATCCAGATAGCCTCCAACTCTTCGTGCAAGGCAGTGGGGTGAATACCCTTGGCTTCAGCCCATATTGGCAATGAATATTCTCTTAGTTTTTCAATTAAACTTTCATGTTCTGTATCTATGTCATTGAGCAAAGCTTGAATTCCGCATCGAACAGGACTTTGTCCTACACCCATGGAATTGCTTTTGTTCCATTCAAATAGTTGTTTCCTGATTTTCGCAAGAATAGATAATCGCAAATGTATCGGGTTGGTGAAGTCGATTCTAACTTGGTAGAATTGTTCCAGATTCGATTTGGACTGTTCTATAACATGAAGAATGTGTTGCTGGCCTTTGTAGACTTCTTGGCTTAGTAAAGTATACCCTAGACGAAATGCATCCACATATGGCTCCGCTTCCGGTGCCATCACACTGCCTAAAAATGTGAAATTTCCGTCTGGAGAGGTGTCATGTTTTTTAAACTCTTCTTCCAATTCCTCTATGCTTGGCGTGAGGCTATGGTAGATATCCAGTTGTTTTTCGACTTCGAAAATTTCTTCAGAGTTAGCGTACAAAGCCGAGCGATCACCATCTACAATTGTTAGCTCTCTGAACCTTCCCGATGTCATCATCGCTTGAACAACATTTATTCCGGGAGGCCATTTTGCAATGCCACTTTTTCCGCCAGTATTGCTTCTAGTTTTATGTTCTTGTAGCCTACTTTTGTATAATGGCATTATGCGACTGTAAATGATTCAATAAAAAAATAACTAATCAATGATAAGCTTGTTGCTTTATTATGTTAAAATTGATCTTTTCTTTTATATTGAGACGAGTGTGTCGGCTTGTTGAGAAATGATGAAAGAGTAGGGGAGTCATTCACTATAATTAGAATAGCGAATGACAAGGTAAATTGATTAATGATGAAAGGAGCCTCCTTTTAATGTCGGCTTCATAGATTTTTTACTTTCAAAATGCTTGACTGCTCTTTTAATATCTTCTAGAAGCAAGTTAGCAGTATCTTTGCTGAAACCTTCCTTTACGACGATTCTGGCGATGACTAAGTCTTCGATATTTTCAGGCATGGAATAAGCAGGAATCAGCCACCCTCTTTCTCTGAGTTTTGCTGTAAAATCAAATAGAGAATAGTTTTCAATCTTTTTGAGGGCAAATGTGAAAACAGGAATATCGCTTCCATCGCTTATCAGCTGGAAAGGACCCAAATCGGCGATTTTTTTGGCAAGGTACTGAGCTATATCGCTGCTGTTTTGCTGTATGCTTCGATAGCCTTCATGCCCAAGCCTAATGAAATTATAGTATTGTGCGATGATTTGGCTTCCCGGTCTGGAAAAGTTGATAGCGAAAGTAGGCATTTGTCCTCCTAAATAATTAACATTGAAAACCAAGTCATCAGGAAGCTCATTGCTGTCTCTCCATATGATCCAACCTACACCAGGGTAAACCAATCCATATTTATGACCGGACGTATTGATGGATTTTACCCATTTGAGTCTAAAGTCCCATTCGATTTCGGGTTGAATGAAAGGAGCAATGAATGCTCCAGAAGCGCCATCCACATGAATAGGGATATCCCATCCTGTTTTCGTATTGAGATCTTCGAGAGCGTCGTTGATTTCTTTAACATTCTCATATTCACCTGTAAATGTAGTGCCCATGATGGCTACTACTCCAATAGTATTTTCATCGACATATTTCAATACTTCCTCTGCGGTAATCTTGTAGCTATCTTTTTCCATGGGGATGAGACGAGCCTCAACATCCCAATACCTTGCAAATTTCTCCCAGCAAATCTGCACATTAACACCCATTACTATATTGGGTTTGTCAGTGGCTTTGCCTTTGGCAGCCATTCTTTCTCTCCACTTCCATTTCATGGCCATTCCTCCCAGCATGCATGCTTCACTAGAGCCTATTGTTGAACAGCCTGTGGCTTCTTCGTGAGCAGGAGAGTTCCAAAGTCTAGCAAGTATATTGACGCACCTTTTCTCCAGTTCGGCTGTTTGAGGATATTCATCTTTGTCGATCATGTTTTTGTCGAATGTTTCCGACATTAGCTGCACTGCTTCCGGCTCCATCCAAGTAGATACAAATGTCGCCAAATTCATCCTCGAATTGCCATCCAACATTAATTCATCTTTGATCAGGTCATAAGCAGTTCTTGGAGGCAGGCTTTGGGCAGGCAACTCGTATTTTGGAATATCTGAATCCATCGCTCTTTGGCCATAAGCAGGAGTAATGAATTGCTCATCATAATCTAAGTTGGTTAGAGAAACTTTTTTGTGAGTCATATTAATAAATTTCGAATAGTTTAGTAAATAAGTGTATGCAATAGGCTAGAAGTTGAATTGTATCATCGTTTGCACTCGATTGGCATGATTGGAAGCTTGGTCTTGATCAGTTCTTTTGCCATAAACATATTCTAATGCGACTTGGACGGTTGGACGTATATTCATAAATATATTGGCTACGAAATATTGACCGTATCCATATTGTAAATCATCGGAATAGCCTTTGGGAAGAAAAACCCTTGCATGGCTGTAAGTGCATGAAGTAAATAATTTTGACGTTATGTGATATTCTATTCCGGCATATCCTGCCCATGTTTTTACCGTTTCCAATTTGCCAGGATCGTTTCCGTTCGGAACATAGTCAATTCCTAATTCATACAGATCTTGAATGTATGTTGAGATGCCTTCTCCTCTAACCAGCTGATAATAGAGTGTTAATTTGTCTTTGGTTAAATTTGCTTTGCCGCTAGCCTTAATTCCCCACCCGATCTTGTGTCGTTCAGTCTCTTCAACTAGGTCACGATATCCGATAGCTTTAAATAATCCCGTGATTCTTATCCAAGAATGTTTATTGTCCCAAGAGTATTGGACGTAGCCAGGCACTTCGGGTACGTTTTGATAAGAGCTTTTAGTATGTTCGGAATAGGTTGCGCTGGAAAATGGAGCTTCTAGTGATATTCCCATTGCCCATTTGCTATTGAATGATTTGGCATAAGAGAGGGTTGTGTTTCTGATGAAAGTGAATCCATTAGGACCTTCAAAATCTACTGTTGGCACGGAAGCTCCAACATCGGAAAACAGTGTCGCATTGAATCCAATAGACCAATTATTGAATGTTACATAAGCGTATTGGATTTGAAATGAATTATTTGGGCCAGTGAAATTTCCGTTGAGATAAGCGCTGTATTTGTGCTTGCCGTGATATCGAACAAAATTCAAGAAGAAGTTGCTGGTAATGGCAGATAGTTGGAGTATTTGTTTTTGGCCACTGATTTCCGGCACTGTGATATCGCTGACTATAAAGTCAACAGGGTTGTTTATTGCTCCGTCAAAGTCGTAAGCCAGGCTGGCTTTGACATATCCACCCAAGCCTAGATAGTATTTCCCTTCTTTTCCAATAATTGTGAAACGAGGTATGCCCGGCGCGTTAAATACTTTCGGGATGTCTTTTTTGAACACGTCTTTGACTAATGTTGTGTCGATTTTTTGGCTCCCCTCTGTATGGATGACTAAGTCTTTTACTCCGCTGCGTTGTTTTTTCGTTTGGTGCAAAGGCACATGTTCCTGCGCTGATGCGTAATGGCAGAAGCAAAATAGCAATGCTACAAAAAGAAAATTTTTGAATATGGAATTCATGGCAGACTCATTATTAATCATAAGATGAACAAGAGAAGCCACTTAAAGTTTGTGATAATTGATTTGATTATTCTAAGTTTTAAAAAAACGATTTCGAACTTATATATCAGCTGATGAACTTAATAGATATGATAAAATAAATCGCTTAAAATAAAATATATCTGATTAATGTCATTTTATTTTAATTTTTTTAACAAAAATCAGTAATTTATATTAGCATGTTGTATTGGATGTTTTAATTAAGAAGATGAATAATAAAATGCATTGGTTGTTTACGGCAATCATAACTATTCAAGCTTTGGCTGGGTGGGGACAATCGAGTCCGTTTGGAGAGGTTCCAGAGCAAGAAGCTTTTGAGGGACGTAAATTTGAGTATGAGTTTGAATTATTGAATAGCCCTCCAAATGGGGAACAGTGGCTGTTTCGATTGGATATGCAGTCTTTGGAAAAAGGCATAGTATTGCAAAGCATGACAAGCCCTGTGATAAATTGGAGTCCAGGGGAGGAGGATAATGGCATTCATGAAGTTACTGTATTTGCTAGTTCTTCCATTGGAGATTTTGAAAGTAGTCTCAGAATTCGAGTTGTGGAAGTGAATTCAGCTCCAAGTTTTACTATTTCCAAAAAGATATTGGAACAGCTCGAGGATGACGGTAGCGTTGTTTATGAAAATTTTGTGATGGATCTCTTTGACGGAGACCAAGGGCTTCAAAAAATGGAATTTATTCTTTCCGCTACCAACTTGGAGATGTTTGCTCAAGAGCCTTTTATTGACGCAGAAACCAGGCAGTTAAGATTTGAGCTTGCTCCGAATCAAAATGGGATATCGGAAATAATGGTTTACTTGAAAGACAATGGAGGCACTGACCATGGAGGAATTGATTTCAGCGCTACGGATAAGTTTTTTATCAATGTTATTCCTGTCAATGATCCACCACAGATCAAGCATGATGGAGATATTGAGATTTATGCCAATGAGAATTTGGATGAAATAAAGTTTTCGGTGATAGATCCTGACAAGGATGACGAGGTCTCGTTGGTTTTTGACTTTATTGATGAGAATGAAATTATTTATCCTGAGTCAATTGAGTTGGAGAAGCAGGAAGATGGTTATGTTATATGGTTGGAAAATAAGCATGGAAAATCGGGACAAGCGGTATTGAAATTGCTGGCTTCGGATGGAGGGTTTGAGAATGCCCAAGATAGTATTGTGATTAGTATTCTGCCTATTGAAATCGATCCGGATATTCCCACTATGTTCACTCCCAACGACGATGGAGTAAACGATGATTGGGAAATACATAATCTTGATGCTTATGAAAACAATGAAGTGAGTGTGTATACTCGTCATGGGAAATTGGTGTTTCACACTAAATACTACAACATCGAAAATCGCTGGAATGGCAAAGGCCAAAATACGGGCTTGGTGTCAGAAGGCGTGCATGTATATAAAATTGATTTAGGAAATGGGACAGTGCTAGAAGGTTCTGTGTTGGTGAAAAAATAAAAGAATGAAGAAATTCTACATATTATCAGTAATCATTTTGATGGCAATGTCATGGAAGTTCGCGCAAGCGCAGAGTCAGACGCCTTTTTTCTTAAAATATCAAAATCCGCAATTGATCAATCCCGGTTACTCTGCGATTGACGACGCTCTTTCAGGGCATGCAGGGATTAAGATGACACCTACGGAAAACGAAACCTTCCAAACTTATTTTGTCAATGTCGACTTTCGCATTCCATTTAAGGAAAATTTGGATGAACCGATCATGAACACTCGTAGAGGAAGCAGTACAGGTAAAGTTATCGAAGAGCAAAAAAGCCAAGTGTATAAAAATGGAAGTCGTTATCACGGATTTTCATTGGCTGTTATCAGCGATAATTACTTTGATATGAATCAAACTCAAGGACAGTTGGCCTATGCATATCATATGCCGGTTAGTTTGAAATCGAAGCTTTCAGCTGGTTTGGGCTTAAAATTCATGAGAAATAATTTCACGAATTCTTCTTGGTGGGTGAGGGATGAAAATGATCGTGTATATGAAGATGTGGTTAGTAACGAGCCTGTGGGGTCTGATATGTATTTAAGTGGTGGAATTGTATGGCATGGCAAAGATTTCTTTTTGAGCTTTTCCACTGATCAATCTATTTATAGATCTGAAAATTCTTTTGGCAGTGTTGAGCCTCAAAATAGTTTTACCTTCGGAGCTGGTAAAAGCATAAGGCTATCAAGAAGGCTTGATTGGGACAATTCATTCTTTTTAGGAGTTCAAAATGAATATATCGAGCCGGTGCTGAATTCGCATTTCAGATTCGACAATCAATTGTCATTTGGCGGTCAATTTGACTTTAGGGCTTATTCATCATTTGATGTGTCATATCGTTTTGGGAAATCTTTGGAAGCGAATTATGTTTTTGTCATGCCTATGCAAACGAAAAATTCTTTAAAGGGGCATTTGATAGGCATAAAATACAGATTGGGTAATAGTCAGGAAGCATTAAAAAGCGTATGGTAATGAAAAAGTGGATATTATTGACTTCTATATTATTGTCAAGCCTAGGCTTGAAAGCTCAATATCATCAAGTAGAGCAGGTTGTTGAAACAGCTTCGGAATGCGAGGAAATCCGTCCTATACTTTCTGATGACGGGAAAGTACTTTATTTCTTAAGAAATCTGTGCAACCAGTCCACTCAACAAAATATATGGTATACGGAGGTGAAGAATGGAAAATGGACAGACCCATTCAAGGCTGATAATTTGAACAATGACTACAATAATTCCATCGTAGGTGCAAGCAGGGATGGCAAGTTGTATTTGGTGAATCAATATGCTGGAGCCAATAAAATGGGCATAGACAAGGGAATTGTCAGGGCTAGCTATGACAAGGATGAGTACCGATGGTTGTTTGAAGAGGATATTGTTGAGTTTAAGAAAGCCTTTGGAATTAAAGGCAAATTAGGATATTCAGATTACTATGTTTCGCTTGATGGCAATACTCTGATTATGACTGCCGACTTGGAAGGCGCTGGTCATGAGGACTTGTATATAAGCTATAGAGAAAATCGTTATTTGGCTTGGTCATCGCTGGAAAAAATGTCGGATGAAATCAATTCGAAGGCTAATGAATTTTCCCCGTTTTTAAGCAGGGATGGCAAGAGCTTGTTTTTCTCATCGGATAGAGAAGGCTTAGGCAGCGCTGATATATATGTTACAGAGCTTGATGAAGATGGCAATTGGGGAACAGCAACGATGCTTCCTGAACCGATAAATTCCGTTTTTTTTGACGCTTATTATTTTGAGAATGATCATGGGATTTTCTTTTCAAGCAATAGAAATGGAGAATTAGCTGATATATATAGAACGGCTCGAATTGTCGAAAAAGACACTTTAGTTGAGAACACGATAATCGATGAGGAAGAGGAGGTTAAAGTCGTTGCTCCGAAGGAATTTGTTGTTTACTTTGATATGAATGCTTCTAGTGTGGAAAATGCCCAGGTTGAGAAAATCAAGAATTTTATTTCGACTTATGTGGAAGTATTGCCTAAAAAGGTTCGAATTTATGGATTCGCAGATCCTGTTGGTAGCGATAAGTATAATGCGCGATTGTCCAAGAAAAGGGCGAAAAGCGTTGCCAAATACTTGGAAAAGCAGTCGTTTGAAATTCTTGAAGTTGAAGGAAAAGGTGTGTTGAATGAGGATAATGCTAGAAAAGTAGTGATATCATTTGAATAGAAATCATTAAAACTATTTCCAAACATGCCAAGCTCTATTTTAGATGAAACAGTTGATCAATTAACTTCGATCATTGATTTGTGCATAGAGGAAGAGAGTCCTTTGGGCTATTTTCCTGCTTTGTATAGACAAGTAACATTGAATGTGCGAAAGGCGGTTCAAAATCGCGAGTTTGAAGACAATGAGAGAATGGAAAAGATGGTGCATGGTTTTGCAAACATGTATATTGAGGCTTTTCATCAATTCAAGAGAGGGGAGAAGCCGTCATTGCCTTGGAAAATTGCTTTGGAATCAGGAACTGTGAATAGGATACCCGCTTTAATGCACTTGATCCTAGGAATGAATGCGCACATTAATTATGATTTGGCTATTGCATCAGTCAATACAGCAGGGAGCTCTAGTATAAAGTCTTTTCAGTCCGATTTTTTCAAAATTAACGAAATATTAGGAGCAATGATCGATTCCGTTCAGGAGAGTCTATCAAGAGTATCTTTGATTATTTGGCTGGTTGACAAACTATTCCGAAAAGGGGATGAAAAATTGGCCGGTTTTAGCATGGATATAGCCAGAGACAAGGCTTGGGATATGGCTAAGATCATAACTTTTTGCAGCGAAGAGGGACAAAATGATTATTTGCAAATGCGACAAGAAAAGGTGCAAAGTTTTGCTGAAAAACTGCTTAAAGACACTAAATCTGTATATCGTTGGGTATGGAAATTCGAGAGTGGGTATAAGCCTTCAACGATTATTAAATCCATATCGAAATAAAGAAGTGGAGAATAATCACCACTTCTTTGGCTTTAACTACTTTCCTTTTTTGGGTCTGAATGGATGCAACCAATAAGCGAAAGGCATAACCTTGCGAGTTTGGATCCATACTTTTCCTTGGCCTCTGAATCTACACACAAAGCCTTCTCCCGAGAAGAAAAGCGATTTGTAGCCGCCGACTTTTGTGATGTCATATTCCAGACCTTCAGTAAACCCAACAATGTGTCCAGTATCAACTACATAACCTCCGTTAACATCGATAGGAATAATACCGCCATAGCTATTGAACCATAGATCGCCTTGTCCTGAGCATTTTATCAAAAACATGCCTTCACCTGAAAAGAATGTCTTGCTCAGTCCTTGAAATTTCGTTTCCGTTTTCACATCCATGCTGGAAGCTACAAAAGCTGAGTTTTGCAGATATATTGACTCTCCATCCAGATACACATGTTCCATATCGCCTGCCGATGCCGGAGCTATGCCAATCTCTCCGCTTCCATTTTGAGCGGTGAACTCATTGATAAAGAGGGATTCTCCCGTTAGAAGTCTTCCAAGTCCGCCTTTCATCTTGGTTTTCATGTTGATATTGGTGTCCATGGTAGCCATGGCGGAAGCTTCGACTCTTAACGTTTGTTGAGAAGGAATTTTTACCGTTAAAAATGAATAATCAGGCCTGCATTGAATGTCAAAGTCAAGTCCTTGTTTTATTTCTATATTAGCTGTTTCCATCATGATTATTTTCTAGGCTTTAACATAGGTGATAGGGCATTGCCTAATGAAGAAGGATTATGGGATTGGCACCAAAGTTTGCCTTTTCCTTTGAATTTGCAAACCAAGCCCTCGCCTCCAAGAAAAGAGCTTAGCCAGCTGTTTCCTACTTTGGTTACTTCATAGCTCAGCGAATTTTCAAATGCTACTATATGTCCGGAGTCCACAATATACTCGTCTTCAATATCCACACTGTATATAGCGCCGTAAGAGTTGATGATAATATCTCCCTCTCCGCTGGTTTTGATCCAAAACATCCCTTCTCCCGAGAAGATTCCTCTCAACCCTTGCCAGTCAAGGTCAACTTGAACTCCAGGGGTAGATGCGACATATGATGTTCCTTGAATGGTAAGCCCGTTTCCTTCAATCTTATGCGTAAACATGTCACCTGAAAATGTCGCTGACAAGTAGAGATTGCCTTGATTCGAGCTAGTCTCATAATGGTTCAAGAAAAAGCTTTCTCCTGAAATCATTCTTTTTATACCGCTTAAGATACCGCCTTTTTTCTTTTGATAAGTCGAGGTAGTCATTGAGATACCTTCGCTCATGGCAATCATCGCCCCAGCTTCAGCCGTTAATTTATCTCCCGGTTCCATTGATATATTCGCAACAGAAGCTCCAGGTCTCATTTCAATGTCTATGTTCATTGTAGTAAAAGTCTAAAATTTAATGAAAAAAGCGATTTACCCATGAAGCCAACCCTGTTAAGCTTCTTGTTTGAATTACGATTTTACCAGTGCCTTCTATTCGCGTCACAAAACCTTCTCCGCTGGTAAGGCTTGAAATCAGACTGCCGGATAATTGTGTTTTTAATTTTAGTTGAGGTTCGTAAGAAACCAAGTGACTCGTGTCTACAATGAACTCGCCAGTTACTTGCTTTTCGATAAGTCCTCCATAAGCTCCGTATACAATGGTTCCGGTTCCTGAAGCGACTAATCTGAAGAGCCCTTCTTTGGCGATAAAGGAGTTAAGACCAGCGTATTCAATGCCGATGTTGACATCTGGCGTTGAGCATATGTATGCGCCAGGTTGAAGATATATTTTCTCGTCATTCAACTCTTTTACGATCATGTCGCCGGGAACACCTTGTGTGATTGTTAATCTTTGAGGTTCTGATGACGCATTATTGAAATGATTGACGAAAAGGCTTTCTCCTCCAAGGAATTTTCTAGCGATACCTTTGAAAAAGCCTCCATTGAGCTTTGGCTCTACCCCGATACGAGTGGACATGCTAGCCATAGCGTCTGACTCAGCTATAAGAGTTTCTCCGGGCGCTATGTCTATGTCAACGTAGGCAAAAGCTGGTTGGCCATTAAGCGTGATTTTCATGATTGATTAATTTGATGATAAATAATCTTGAAGAATATTTTTAAAAATTGAATAGTCTGGTTGATTTGCGAAGTCTTGTTTTTTATTTGCTGTGTGGTTTTCCAAACTCATAGCCAATGTGTTGGATCTTTCTGTTGAGTTTGGGTGAGTGCTTAAGAAATCGAGTATTTTTAAAGACTGTATTTCTGAATTTCCCAGTGAGTTGAAGAACTGGATCATGCCATCAGGATTGATATTAGCTGTTAAGAGCAAATTCAACCCGTTATTGTCGGCTTCGCTTTCAAAATCTCTAGAATAACTAAGCGTTTCAAGGTTGTCGGCATAATGAAATATCGAGTTGACCAGCAAAGATTCATCTCCCAAGTATATCGCCAATAAATCGAAAATTCCAATTTGATTTAACATGCTTCTTATGTGATGTCTTTCAGTAACATGGGAAATCTCATGAGCCATTACTCCGAGCACTTCCTCCCAACTTTCCGCATGTTCCAATAGTCCAGTATTGATGATGACTGTTCCACCAGGCAAAGCGAAGGCATTCACCTCTTCGTTAATTACCATATGGAATTCAAATTGAAAACCTTCTTCTGTATGTTTTACTAGAGATTGAATTCGATTGTCAAACTTATGATTAAGGCTGTCGTCTTTGACTATTTCTTGTGAATAAGTTGCTATATCGACCAAATGCTCGCTAAGCATTTTTTCATATTTAAAAGGCACGGACTTAGCGACTTTCTCGATGATTAAACCTTTGAATAGAAAAATACTTAAAACCAAAAATATCGCAAGCGTAGGCAAACCGTAGATAATACTTTTCCTTATGTTGAAAGTCTTATGTATGGCTTTCACTTGTTCTTGAACAAAATCATTATTGGCTAAATTGGGATCGTTGAGGATATCGCTGTCGCTAGTATGAAAATGCCAGTCAGGCCAATCGACATGTGAAAAGTATATTAATCTATTGCCGGTCCCTCCAAAGTTGATTTTCAAATCTTTGAGTGGAAGTTCTATAAGGTGGCTTTCGGTGGAAAACACAAGTTTATTTCGTTTGACATGTATATTTCCAGAATATCTATTGGGTTCAAGCTTGTCATTCAAGCCGATCGCGTCGTAAAAATCTTTCATTATTTATTATAAAAAATATATTCAAATATATTAAACATTTACTGAAAATGATTAATTAATATGAAAATAATTTGATAATATTTAATTAAGTGGTTGTCATGTTTTAAATATGATCAAAAAATATAGCAAATACGCTGATTAAAATCATTTGAATGAACCCAAAATATATTTCAAATTTTAATCGACTGACAAAAAAGTAAATAGAATAAACATAATATGTGATCAAAAACTCTACCAATACATTTGGTTAAAGTTGATTTGTATATTTATTTATAAATAAATTAAAATTTTGATTACAAAGCTGTATAAATACTCACTTAAATATAAAGCGATATTTATATAAAAATGAAGTTAATATTTTTTACTTTTTTGATATTTTTAAGCTGTTTTGGCGCTATAGCCCAAAATAGCAATGTTAAGGATAATTTGGATCCGTTATGGGAAATTGAACAAAAAATCGAAACAGCTGTAGCCAAGATGCAGAGAAATGGCAATAGTGTGGATTTGGACAGTATTTCTCATTCTCTTGGCTCGTTCAGAAAGCATTCGCTTAATTACGCTTTCAATTATTGGCAAGCTTACGCCATTTACAAGAAAGCAGAGTTTTTGAAAGATGATCAAAACAATGATTCGAAGGTTGAGAAGCATTTAGAGAAGGGAATAGACATATTGGAAAAAATACCTTATAAACATGCTGATGATTATATATTGATGGCTGCTTTTAGGGTTTTGAAACTGCAGTATGAAGACATATACCTTATTCCATTTTCTTATGACGCTATTGAGTCCAGCCTTCAGAGAGCCTTTGAGCTTGACGATCAAAATGTCAGATATTTTTTAGTGAAGGCTCAATATCAAGAGTCTAAAATTCAGTTGTTTTCAGATAAGAATCTTTTGGTGGAGAAGAGCTTGCTTCAAGCAATAGAATTAAGCCATAAATCCTCTCCGAGAGTGAATAACAGACCAACCTGGGGAACAGAGCAAGCTTATATGTCCTTGGTGGAATTGTATAAGGAAATAGGCGAGGTAGTGCAAGCAAAGCAATATTTGAACGAAGCGAATCACTTTTTTTCTAAAAATTATATGGTGAAAAAGCTTGATTTGGAGCTTAATCTAAACAATAATCCATATTTCAGGCATTAAAATGTTTATATTTTTATTTTTTATTTTATTTATAAAATAAAAAATATCTTTTTTTTTGAATAATATTAAGTAATAAATATTTTTTATTGACTTAATATGGATTAATCATAGTCATTATCATTTCTTGATTGAAACAGTCGACATTTCACTTTATCTTCGACTTACCTAACTTTTTAATGAATATGATAGAGTGTTATAAGACTAAAAATTTCTTGTTAGAATATAATGAGAAAACGAAAATTCTTCACCAAACATGGGTTGGTTTCATGAAATTGGAAGATTTTAAAAGATGCTGTGATGAGATCTTCAACGCATGCAGGGATTATGATGTTATAGCTTACATTAGCGATTCGACAAAGCAGTCCATAGTTCCTCAGGGTGGTGTGGAGTATGCCGCTAGATTATCTCCCAAGGTTAAGGAGTTTGGCGTGTTGTTCGAAACGCATGTGATCCCTGAAAATTTATTCGCTGAATTGTCTGTTGATAAGTATTATGAAGATGAGGCCGTGAATGGGGGTGTCGCTAATAAATTTGTTAGCGTAGAACAAGCTGAGAAGTGGATTTTGGAGAAATATCAGGAATCTGAAGCTTAGCGAATAGAATAAGCCGTCGTAAAAGCGATGGCTATTTTTTTTATTTTCCTAGGAATATATTAACAAGGATAATATATTTGCGGATTCATACTTTGCGGCTCCAATATTTCAAAATTGAGCGCGTTCAATAGAATGTCGGTGTTCGCGAAGCCATTTTTGAGGTTAATTACCAGAATTTCGACCATGAAACCTAAAACTACCAAAATGAACGCTATATATTACAGGGAAAAAGGTTCCGAATTAATACATGAAGAAATAGTACCTGCAGGCAAGATCATGAATTGGCTTTATGGTACTGTGGTGGGAAAAGCATCTTTGAATCTGTTGTTGAAAAGGAAGCTTATTACCCAGATTGTAGGTAAGTTCATGGATAGCAAGTTTTCGAAAAAGCATGCTTACGATTTTATTGAAAAATATAAACTCGACATGTCCGAGTATGAGCAAAAGCTTTATAAAAATTTCAACGATTTCTTCTATAGAAAAATAGTTCCGGAAAAGAGAGAAATAGAAAAAGGGCTTGTTTCGCCAGCAGATGGAAAAATTCTAGCGTTTCAATCGCTTTCCGATGTCGATAAATTTTGTATCAAGGGCTGCGAGTTTTCTGTGGATTCATTTTTATGCAACAAAGAACTCGCTGACAAATACAGAGATGGCGCTATGGTAATTGTAAGATTGGCTCCAACGGATTATCATAGATTTCATTTTCCAGCTGATGGAATCATTTCAGAGACGGAAAGCATCAAAGGACACTATTACTCAGTATCTCCGCTGGCACTGAGAAGGAGTTTGGAAATATTTTGTCGCAATCATAGGA
This sequence comes from Aureibacter tunicatorum, assembly GCF_036492635.1. GTDB lineage: Bacteria > Bacteroidota > Bacteroidia > Cytophagales > Cyclobacteriaceae > Aureibacter > Aureibacter tunicatorum. Next base: position 76,752 of record NZ_AP025307.1, on the reverse strand, counting down.
CGATTAGCACGCTTGAGACTAAGGAATACGGAGACGTAATGATAAGCGAGATCGGAGCCACGATGGTTGGAAGCATTATTCAGACATACAATGTGAATGATGAAGTGGCTAAGGGACAAGAGAAAGGGTATTTTGCTTTTGGAGGCTCTACATTGTTGATGTTGTTCGAGAAAGGTAAGGTCTGCATTGAGAAAGAGTTTTTGAACAATACTGAACAAGGGTATGAGACTAAGATTCAAATGGGACAACGGATAGGGGATACTTGTTAGGATTTTATTGCAAGTTTCACTGATTTTGAACCTTAAATGATCTGCGGATGGCGAATAAAAGTTTGATAATTAAGAATTCTTCGATGAGCAAAGAGCTGAAGGCTTTAGGCTTGTTAATGTGCACCGCTCAAGAATATCAATCACGTTTTGATAAAGTTCTAAAGCCTTTGGGAGTTTCGACATTGCAGTTGCATATTTTGCATGAATTGTCTCATAGTGAAAATGGTTCTTTGACAGTAAATCAGGTCAAGGATTTAATGGTCGAGGATAGTCCAAATATATCAAGAGCATTGAATAAGTTGATGTCAAATGGCTTGATCGAGAAAATTCGAAGCAAAAAAGATCAAAGAGTTGTTTACATACGATTAACTGAAGAAGGAAGTTTGATCCATGATAAAGGAGACTCGGTATTGTGTCCGCTTCAGTCTTTGAATTTGAAAGAAGACGATGTGGCATTATTATTTGATTTATTAAAAAAGCTAGGTTGATTTTTTCATAGCTTTCATATTACTTTTTAATTTATATCCCTTCTCCAAACGAAGTGTCTCATTGCGAGTTGACAATATATATTCATTGTTATTTGCTATTTAAATAGAACACAAAAAACTGTGCTGGCAAATTTCTCAGAAAGAAACAAGGCGACTAAAGCAAAAGCTTCTAGAAATATTCGCAAAGGCAAGTTAAGAGAGCCACTAAATACTGATTTCTCAAGTAATCATGTTGTTCAAAGAGCTGTTGGATTTGAGGTGGAGTTTTGCAACTGGTATGTTGCTGAAGCTTTAAGTCAAGAAGCATATGACAAGTATGATTTTTTCTATAAAAATTCCCGTAGATTGGGAAAAGGCAGAAAGATTCTTAAAAATAATCGATTTATGCTGGAGGGAGAAGATGTCGATGATTCCTATTCTTGCATGGAGATCGTTAGCGAACCCTTTAGCGAGGATGAAGAAGGTTTTGCAGAAATGATGACTTTTTTTCAAGAATTGAAATTGTTTGTGGAAGTTCTAAGACAACAATACGCAGATGATAAAGTGCATGACAGACCGAGGTCTCATTTGGCTTGCTTGGAAAAAGCCGGCTTGGGACAATTATTGATGCCAATGGCAGTTACTATGCAATATTCCTTTTCTGATAATATTACTATTCGACCCCAAAGCACTATGGGAGTTCGAATGAGTAAATTGTTTCATTTTTTGCGAGATATTGGTGTTGGATATGATGATGAGTCCAGAGACGAGCAAGCTCGGAAACATGCGGGTAGAGTGTTTACTGGACAATCCAATGCAAAAGCTTATTCTTACAGTACTAAGACGATCGGTAAAGCGAGTATGGTGAGCCAACTTGCATTAAGCAGATATTTAAAAGATACTGATGGGTTAGAAGATCTGAGTGATGATTTTCGGGGCTTTTTTAATTTAGTTGTCTACTATCTAATCGCAGGTTCAAGAGCTATACAGCAATATCCAAAAGCATTCACAAAGGTTATGGCAAGAACGGATTTTGCAAAGATGTTTCAATTGTTGCCTGAAGAAGAGTTTACTTGGTTTACTAAGGAAGGCTGCCAAGAATGGAAAAATCTGATTGCTATATTGACTGATGAGGAAGTATTTGGTGTTGAAAGAAAGGATTGGAAGGACTTTGAAGAAGTCACTGGAATTGAAGGTTTCGATTCTAGAATTCGACATTTTTCGCTTGAAAATCCTTTTTTCAGCAAAGGAACTTATGCCAATCGGTTGATGTACGATACTCCTACATATGTGATGAGTCAGTTGACGAGCGGTGAATGGTTGAAAAGCATTCCCGAAGGTAGGGATTTGTTAACGAAAAAACATTACCCGAATAAGGGAAGGGCTTGGCGATTATTTTCTTTGGGAAGCATGCATGAACATACTGATCATGATAGAGAAGGTGATTTGCCTATATTTGAGATGAGAGGGTTTGGGAGCAGCGCAGATGTAGTTGAACTAGCTGATAACCTTAAAAAGTGGTATGTTTATATCCATGAACTTAATCAGGGACATGATTATAAGTTTGGTGAAGATCATCCATTATTGGCTGCAGAGTCTTGATTATTTTATCATTTAAATTTAAGGTATGAAACATTTTACGCATATTTCTAACCCTTTGGTGAATGACAAGTTCGCTCAATACCCTGAGCATGTTCAAGTGAAAATGAATTATTTAAGGCGGTTGGTGATTGAGGTAGCTGAGGAGTCGATAGAGATAGATTTTTTAGAGGAGACACTTAAATGGGGAGAGCCGAGTTTTATTACTAAAAGAGGAAGCACATTGAGAATTGATTGGAAAGAAAAAGCACCTGATCAATATGCAATGTATTTTCAATGCACTAGCCGTCTGGTCGTGACTTTTCAGCTGATATTTGGAAATTTATTCCAATATGAGGGAAAAAGGGCAATAGTATTCCCATTGAACCATAATGTTCCTGTCAATGAATTGAAAATGTGCATAAAGGCAGCTTTGGTTTACCATGATGTTAAGCATTTGGAGACATTCGGAATTTGATGGATTATATATTAATAAGTTAATGAAGCTTGATTTTATACTTATGGCGTATAGAATCGAAGTCAACTCTGAGCAAGTCAAGGAATGGCAGGTTGTGAAAAGGAAGCGCTGATTTCCCATTCTTGTAGGCGATGCTAAATTTATAGAGTTTATCTGGATAAAGCATAGTGCCGGCAATCAATACCCAAAATAGGTATATAGATTTTTTCCCATTGCCAAAGAGATAGAATTGAAGTTTTATTTCATCCAAAATATTTGTGTCATATCCAGTCAAAATATGGTAAATATCGTGTCGTTCAGATTTTTTCAATAGCTCAAAATTGTTTTTGTCTAGAAATAAGCCTAGTTGTTTTCCCAAACTATTTTTTGGAAATGCTAATAAATCAGGTTTTGTAAGGTTCCATGGCTTATTGTTTTTAAGTTTTCGGTAACTCTCATTGCTTATTTCAAAAAGGAAATTGATTATTTTATCTCTCATTTTAAAGTACTTTGAATGGCAAAGTAAAATGAAATTTTAATTTATTGCAACGAATCATCAGATTTATATTGAAAACTTGATGAAGTTTTATTTATATGTTTTTATAGATTATATATTTTTTCGATATAAAATTTTAATAAGCAATGCAGTTGGTATATGGAATATTTTTTACAAATAGTTAAAATTTTAATTGATGAAATTATATCATTCTTTGAATTATGGCAACTCTTTTAGTTGGCTTACCTGTGCTCTTAGTTTTTATTCTAAATACGCAATTTTATTATTTTTTTATCATTATTAAGTGAAATTTAGCCTAATGATAAAAAGGAAATAGTATATTTAATCCATGTAATTCGCAATATTAGGTTGAGTTGGTCGAAATAAAAAAAGTATAAGACTAACTCAAATAGTATTGTATTAAGACTTTGTATAGAAACTGATTTTGATATGGATTATAATATAGTGAAAAAAGAGATTGGAAACTTATTGGAGGGCATTGCTCTTTTGGAACAATTAATTTATGCTAGAATTGAAACCGATACAGATCTTTATTGGACAGATATTATCCAATTAGAGCTGGAAGAGCAGAGTAGGCTTGGGAATATGGCTTTGCAATATAATTTGTCATCCGAGGATATTCTGTCGATTATATAGTATCGGTGGTCTATAGTTTGTATACTGACAAATTGGAAAAATTGCTTGTAGACAGCAGGTCCGGTTCTGAAAAAACGGAAACTGGTAAGTTCGCTCCAACTCTTAGAACTTTGATTTTTTTGATGTGCGGGAATGAAGAACAGAATATTGTCGAGCAGTTTATCAACTTAACCAATAGCAATAATCCGTTATGGCTTCATGATATTCTAGAGTTGAAGGAAAGCAAATATGGGAGGCAAAATGATTCTTTTTATCTTTCCAATGATTTTTTAAGATATCTCTATGGAGGTGAAAAGCCTAAGCTTGATACAGGAGTGAATTTCCCCGCAAAATACAGTTCTACGAAGCTTGATTTTGAAGATGTGGTGTTGACTGAGTCAACTAAAAAAGAGCTTAAGGATGTTTTCAAATTTTTGGAAGTTCACAAGAAAATAAAATCAAGTCCTTCTTTGAAAAAAGTAATCAGGGAAAGTTATGTGGTAATATTTGACGGAGAACCAGGAACCGGAAAGTCGATTACAGCCAAGACTATAGGCAAGAAATACGGAATGCCCACATATTCTGTCAACCTGTCTAAAATGGTCTCCAAATACATTGGTGAAACAGAGAAAAATCTCGAGAAAGTGTTTGATCGATTTTCCGGCAAGGAGTGTATTTTGTTCTTTGACGAAGCGGATTCAATTTTTGGAAAAAGGACTGAAGTCAAGGACTCTAAAGACAGATTCGCAAATCAGGAAACAGCCTATTTGCTTCAGCGTATTGAGGATTTTGAGGGATTAATTATACTTGCGACAAATATTAGAGATATGCGTCAAACGCTTGATAAAGCTTTTTTGAGAAGAATCAGAAGAAAAATTACTTTTAAATTTCCTGATTATCAGGAACGGCTTCAATTATGGGACAATTCACTGCCTGAAGGTTTCTCTTTTGAGGAAGGCCTAAAGGAGAAGTTGGCGAAGAACTTTCAATTAACGGGAGCTAATATTTCCAATATCGTTTCCGATGCGATTATCGACGCTTTGTATGTCGATAACGTTGTTATTGGATTCGATATAATAGAGCCATTGCTGAAGTTGGAGTTTCAAAAGAGGGATATTCCATACGGGCCTTGCACGGATGATCAAGCCCAACGATCGCCGGAAAGAAGGTATGGCAAAGCAGTGCTGACAGGAAGAAATTTTTAATCATGAATCTCAAGTCGAGTTCACAAGAGAGTTTATATTGTTATTTTTTAAATCAGAGTGATGTACGCAGAAAAAGAACTGGAAAGCAAAGAAAAAAATAATACTGAAGATAAAGACGGTATTGGCTCCCGTAAAAAAGTTAAAAGCGCTCCTTCAAAGTCCATTCCTGGGAAAGTGTACTATCAAATATTTGATAAGAAATATTATTACCATGTTGCATCAGGAGACAATATTTATGGTATAGCTTCAAAAGTGGGTTTGCCAGACATTTCTAATTGGATGTCATATCTCGGGTTTTCCATAAGCGAGACTGGGAAAATTATCGATTCTAATGGAGTGGAAAGATGGCTGGAAATAGGAGAAGCAATAGCGGTGCCTGCAAGTGGCATTTCTGATTTATCGCCAATAATTTTTGACGGAGTATTCAAAGGAGCTGTTAGGAGTTATAATGCGAACCATCCGTTGAAAGATGACCAAGTTGCTGAAAGTTTTGACCCTTTAAATGCAAGTTATACAAACTTCAATGTTTTTTCGTTGCCGGCTTCAGATTCAATTGAACTATTGAATTCAACTCATGAAGATGTTGAAAGCCAAGTAGAGGAATTATTAGAGCTGACCAATGAAGAGAAAGGCGTTAAGTTGGCTAAGATAGCTCCATATAATGCTAAATTGGTAAAGAGAGTAATTGATGAGACATCCGCTTTTAGTGATAATGAGCTTGTTTGTACCATACTTTCGCATATGTCAACTGCAGAAATTGCAGCTTGCTCGAGTGAAACACTAGACTTGTTCTATAAAATTCTGGATACCTACTGGGGTTCGACGGATTTTGATGATCAAATGATGGTAAAAATCAAGCCATTGATTAGAGAACGAAAACAAATAGAGGAAAGCAGAACAAATAAAAGTTATGATACTCAGAAGCTAGCGGCAGATTTGAAAAAAGCCAGCGCTCAAATAGCGCAAGGAAATCTCACATTGGAGAACTGGTTGAGAAAAACGCTGATTTTGTTAAATCAAGATTCTGCAAGCGAGGAGCTTGTAAAAGCGTCTTATCTTGGAAACTTTGATTATGATATGTCCCAAATTCAAATGGCAATACATGTTAGAAGCGAAGACTCATTCATTTATGTTCCTCAAAAAGGCGACATGCTTAATGGAGAGGTGCTTATGATTGGCAACAGTATGTATTATCAAATAGGAAGTAACGATACATTGGGGGGGATTATAAGCAAGCTGGGAGTTAACAAAGATGCTGTTATGGAATTGAACGGTTGGGAAAGCATCTTGAAAAGCGGAAAAGTGGTCCCAAAAGGTTTACAAGGAAGAGGCCGATGGTTGCATCCATCTGAGAGAATAAAGATCCCTGATGCATTTCAATTAGAAAAATTAACACATTATTGGTATTCTGATACTGAAAATGGCGAGTTTGTTCGCAAAGGAGTGGATAATAGAGCAAATGACATGGTAAGCCAAGCTCAAATCAACATTCTTAAGGATCAAATTATAAATATATTGGACAGCGAGTCAATGTTGGATCGTCTGGATGAGGGTAAAGAATTGGTGCAAAAGACTCTTAAAGGACAGCCTGTTCATGAAGGAAGATTTATGACTGCATTTTTAGGAACTAAAAATGTCCCCTTCGATCAGTATGTGCTTGATATGTTAAAAAAGAAAGTGCACATAGAATTTGATACATCTGGCAAGGATATTTTACTTCGAAATGATTTGTATAGTGAATACACTCGGCAGAGAAATAATACGATTAATTCTTACATTAGTAGTATTGATTCATGGTTTGTGGATTTTTCTTTGAGCCCGCTTCAAAAAATGGAAGCATTTAATAATCAAAAGGAGATAGATGAATTTCATTCTGGCGATGTCACAGTAAAGACCGGAGCAGTTTCTTTATGGGAAAATAATTCCATGGCAAAACTCGTGGCGCAAGCAAAACACTTTATGGCTCCTTGCTTAAAGTCGCCATATCATAAGAAAGACAATATAGATTTGTACCCTTTGTTTCAAGCATTGGCCTCTCTGAGGTTAAAAGCTTCGAATATCAAAGTTTTTTTGGAGGAATATGGAGGACGCGACGCGTTTTTGAAAGATATTGATAAAGCGAAATGTTTAGTGAAAACTCCTGTTGTCACTGGGTATTATACTTTTGGCATGCAAAGAATAGGTTTTGAATATCGTGAAAAACAATTATTTAGCGATGAGGAAAAGAACAATATCATAAAGTACTTAACTCCTAAGGTAATTTCCAGAAAAGAAGTTCTTGAGGACAAGAGTCATCAATTTAATTTGTTGTCGGATGGGACTGCTCCTAATTTCAGTGAGTTTGAACAAGGAGAATTTATTATCAATCAGAATGATGCCAATGCGGCAAGTTATTATGTAGTTAAGGATGGAGATACTCCTCATGGACTTGCTTCTAAGTATGGCATGTCATTTTCTCAGATGGTGAGGCTTAATGAACCGCATTGGAAAGCGATTCATAAAGATGGGAGAATATCATTCGCAGGTGGAAAGACAAGATACCTAAAGCCTGGAGAAGGCATAAGAGTGTCAAGAAGCGCGGTGATGCAAGCTCCGTATTATTATCACTTGATGGAAGGCCGAGCTTTTAAAATGGGCAAGAAGAAAATTGAGCATTTTGATGGAGCGTGGGAATTTGATGAGAATTCGTTCGATCCGGATGTGTTTGAAAACATTGTCATGACAACTTTTGGTAAGGAGCATAGCCTCAACAAAGACAGCGGTAGTTTGAGTTTCAAAATATATCTGAGAGGAGAAATAGTGGTTGCTTTTTATTTTGAAATTGGAGTGAAAGCAGAGGCATCAGTGGCAGTGGGAGACGATCGTTCTTTTGAGGTAAAGAAAAGCATTAAGTTGTATTTGAAAGAAGGGGTTGATCTCGGCGTGTTTTCCGGTGAAGCAGAGCAAAAGCTTAAAGGTATAGGAGGCACTGATGTATATGAATCTGTTAAACAGTTCGTAGTGGAGATGAACCATAATGTGTATGTCATGTATTTGCAAAATGGCGCTTATTCTTCGGACATGATTTCTTATTGGGATGACGAGGAAAATCGCGATATTCTATACAAAGAACATCAAAAACTATCTAAGACGCCTCCAACGAAGCTTGGTGCATCAAAAAAGGAAGGGTCGCTTGTAAATCATTCCTATTCCTCCGTCGAAGGTAAAAAATATGTGGGCGATAGAAGTGAAGAAAATAAGAGCGATAGATCAGAAGATTTCTATAAGAAGAACGGTTCAAGCGCTCAGCTAATCAATGCCCAGTTATATGACTCTAATCTATTATCTATTGAATACTCTAAAGTAAAGCATGATTCGAATTCAGATAATGACGGAGACTATATCACTGCTACTTTGACGTTGAGCAAGAATAGTCTAAAGACACTTTATTCAGATATAAAAGGAGGAGCTGAACAGCTCAAAGAAGGTAGTTTTTGGTCTTCAAAGGCTAAAGGAATTGTTAATAACTCAGGCTTGCTTGATTTAATAAAAACAATTTCAAAAGCTTTGCCTGATAAGAATGGCGGCCGAGATTTGCGCAAAAGCATTGTTCAGATCAGAGATGAAAATAAAGGAAAGAGCAAGGCATTGAAGATCTTAGGCAAAACATTTAGAACATCTTCTGATTCGGATTGGGACGTTGGTATTGAGATTGTTTCCCATTTTGTCAATGATGGTGGATATAAGCTTCAATTTACCAACGTTAATGGTTTTGGTGAATTTTCATTTGGCGTTTCCGCTCAGGCATCTTATGCAAAGATTGTCACTTTGAAGGCTGGTTTTGAGGCTGAAGTTGGATTGGAGCAAATGATTTATGAATCTCCAGGAACGGATACTTTGACTTATATTTCGACGATTTACAATGCTTTAAAATATCGATCTGATAAGATGGATGAACGACAAGAGCGAGAACGAATCATGAGCGAAGCTCAATGTTTTAGAAATGAAAAATGGCAAGCTTATCAAGCTTCTATAGAAGGTAAAAGCATCACTCAACAAGAGCAAGATAAAAGAATGTCAGCTTTTGAGGATGAAGAGTTGAAATACATTCAAGATCATTATTGGATTGATTATGAGACAGATGAAAGCCCTGCTTGGCAAGCTTATCGCGAGAGATATAATACTGCTTTGAATGAAATGGCTCGAAAGTTTTTTACGCCTATTTTTACAGCTAAGGATAAAAGTACATGGGACGGGATTGACCTTATGACTGTTGATGGCGATTTTATGAGAAAATATGCCGAACATGAAAGTCCTCAAGAGATGATTAATACTATGGGAAGTATTGACTTAAAAGATGCAAATTTTTCTAATTTAGAAAGTTTTGTATTAATTCATCTTTATAAAAAGCATCAGAAATATGCTTACGATTATTATAAATATAGTGACGGTATCTCTAATTAAGACAAACAATAAAATGAAGTATCTAATAATATTTTTCATAAGCTTATTAATGTCATGTTCATCAAATAGAGAAAATAAGCATATAGATATTTCTCTTCAAAGAGAATTAGAAAGAGAAAAAAAGATTATAGAAATACTTGAAAATAAATATGGTTTTGTTGACATAGATGAGAAGAACACAGATTTAAACTATGACCAGCATGATAACGGGCTAATTAGAGTTGTTTATATTCAGAATAAAGACTTTGACTATTTGCCAAGTGAAATTTATCAGCTAAAGCATATCACACGATTAGATCTAAGAGGAGCTAATTTCAAGGATTTGCCAGATAGTCTTATGTCTTTTAAAAATTTAAAGGAATTAATGCTTCTGAACAACCCTATAATAAGAGTAAGTGAAATTAAAATTCCAAACTCAATAGAAAATATCAGGTTTGATGATTGTCCAATGGAGTCATTTCCCAAACTTCAAAAAGAAAACGACTCGATTCCTTATAAACTATTTTTATCAAAAACTAAAATCGATAGTATTCCTGACTTTGTGGGCGATATGAATATTTGTTTGTTATGGGCCAATGAATGTCCGATAACTTATATTTCCCCAAATCTAGGAAATTGTGAGAATATGTATGAGGTTGATTTTTCGAGAATAAAAACGGATCAGTTTCCTGAGGAGTTAGGCAAACTGAGCAAAATGAATTATGTCAAACTTAACAGATTAAAATTAAATGCTATTCCAGAATTTATATTTGAATGGAAAAATTTAACAGCTATTAAGCTAAACAACAATAAAATAAGGGAAGTTCCAGAAGCGATTGGCCAACTAAAAAAGTTGAAATCATTTTACGCTCAATCCAATGAACTTACAACACTGCCTAAGGAATTCGGGCAGTTGAAAAATATAGAGTTTATTGATTTGGAATATAACGTTTTAGATCACAAATCTTTTCCAGAAGAAATGTTTTTCCCAAGAAATGGAGACAAAGCAAGGCTTTATGTAAGTCGGCCGGATTGTTATACTTGTTTTTCAGTTCCAGAGGAGCAGGTTCGAAGAGCTTTTAAAGTGTTGTAATTTTATTGTATTATGAAGCTTAATTGTTGAAGTCTCATCATTGGGAATAAGTATTCCTTAGTTGATTATTTTACATAATATTATTTATAGCTATTGACCTTATCATAATGACAATGTGCATGTAACAACTATTCTTTTCTTTCAGGGTTTTTATCATATTGTTGCACAGAGATAGAAATGTTAATCAAGTCTGATGAATTGACTGTTCCTTTATTTGAGACTACAATAATTCATGCGGAAAAAGCCTTGGAATGGGCCATAGCAATTGATAAAAACAGTCAGGCATGATTTGGGAATAATAGCTTATGCAAAATATAATTAGAACAATGAAGAGTCTTTATCCCTTGACGGATACAACTGTCAGCGCATTGTGTTCGCAGATGACGTTACTTCATATCCCAAAGAACAGCTTGTTGATAGAGGACAATACATTGAATCGAAATCTATACTTTATAGAGGAAGGTTTATGCAGATCATTTTGCAATTTTGATGGTGAAGAGGTAACGACATGGTTTAGTTTGGAAGGAGATGTCACCTTTGCTTTGTTGCCAATGTATCGAAATGCTCCGGGCTTTGAAAATGTACAAGCATTGGAAGATTCTGTCATATATTCAATACCGTTCGAAAAACTGGAAGCCTTGTACAGAAGCTGTATTGATTTGGCGAACTGGGGAAGAATTATTCATCAAGAGTGCGTTTTGTTATTGCAAACAAGGCGAATTGAGCGTATGCAAAAAACTGCCGGAGAGCGATATCATATTTTACTCAATGAATGCCCGGAGTTGTTTAATCGGGTCAAGTTAGGATATATAGCATCATATCTAGGAATGACTCAACAATACTTAAGCAAGCTTCGATCGGATAAAAAATAGTCATTTTAGCAAGGTCTATTTGTCGAAAACCAACTTGTTTTGATTGCCGGTTGATTTTTTAATCTAGATTAAAAAATGCCAACGATAAAGAAGGTATTTTTGGGAACAATTAAATTTTCATCTCATGCCTAAGAATTCTCAATTACCCAACGGGGCATTTTCATTAACTAAGAGTAGGACGCATATTGTCTGGCTGGATGTTTTGCGACTTATCGCAATATTTATGGTTTTGTCGATTCACGCTACTGACAATGTTCCGCCAAGCGAACGATCTCAATCATGGTATGTATTGTGGGGAAGCGTATTTGGATCATTTATGAGACCAAGCGTTCCTTTATTTGTCATGATTACCGGACTCCTTTTGATTCCAGTCAAGCATGATATGAGCATGAGGCAGTTTTACAAGAAACGTTTGGGCAGAATCTTAGCGCCTTTTTTAATTTGGGCAGTTTTTTATAATTTGTTCCCTTGGATCACAGGTATTTTGGGTTTTAAGCCTGAATTTATTAACACTTTCTTCGCTTGGGCAGGGGAAAGTCCATCCCAGACTTTTACGGATGCGATTAATCGAATTGCGCTTATACCTTTTAAGTTCAATGTTTATACGACACATCTTTGGTATCTGTATTTATTGATCGGGCTGTATCTTTATCTGCCGATATTTTCTGCATGGGTTTCCAGAGCATCTAAAAAAGATTTAGAGTTATTTTTATGTATATGGGGAGTAAGCTTATTGTTGCCATACGCTCATGAATACTTAGGCAAAGATCTGTTTGGCTTGTGTTCATGGAATGCATTTGGAACATTTTATTATTTTGCCGGATTCAATGGCTATTTGTTGTTAGGATATTATCTGTATCATCACAATAAAATGAACTGGAAGCAGACATTGGCTGTCGCGATGCCATTATTCATTGCAGGTTACTTGTTTACATTTATTGGCTTCAAGTCGATGGTTTCAGATCCCAACTCAACTGAATATGAGGTTGAGCTCTTTTATACATATTGTTCCTTGAATGTTGCGATGATGACAGCATCGGTATTCTTGATTGTGCAAAAAGTAAAAATAAAGTCTGAGCGTTTAAAGAGTTTATTGTCGAATTTGACTAAATGCGGTCTGGGTATTTATTTGTCTCATTATTGTTTTTTGGGGCCTATTCATAGCTTGACAGAGTCATTGAGCTTGCCGGTTCCAGTTATGATGATTATCGATCCAGTATTGTTATTGATCGTTACATGGGCATTTGTAGCGATAGTATACAAATGGTCAAAAGCCAAATGGATCATGGGATAAATAAGCTAAGACATGAATTCGGAGAATTCGGAGCTGTATTTTCGGCCAATAGGCAGTGTTTTATTTCCCATTGCGATGTCACTGGCTGAGAAATAGTCTATGTGTTGTTTTGATACAATGTAAGATTTATGGATTCTGAAGAACTCCTTGTCAGGCAATTCTTTAAGTATGGCTTTCATGGATAGCTTTGTGATATAGCAATCTTGTTCTGTAAAGATTTTCACATAGTTATCCATCGCTTCAATGTATCGGATTTCATTTGTATTGATTTGAATGTTTTTGTATTCGACTTTTACTTGGATATAGGAAGAGATTGCCGGTTTGTGTTTTTGATTTTTAAGTTGAATATATTTCTCCGCTTTTTCAATGGCTTTGTAAAATCGCTGAAAGTTGAATGGCTTCATCAAATAGTCGACAGCCTCCAAGTCATAGCTTTCTGCGGCGAACTCGCTATAGGCTGTAGTGAATATGATGACGGATTGTTTTATTTTATGAGCTAGTTGCATGCCTGAAAGTTCGGGCATTTTGATGTCCAAGAATATGATATCCGGATGATTGTTTTTTAGAAAATAAGAGGCTTCTATCGGATTGTTGAAAGTTCTTGTCAATTCTATTGAGGGTACCTTTCGACAGTATTCTTTAATAAGCTCCAATGCGAATGGCTCGTCATCTATCGCTATGCATATCAGGTGTTTACTCATGTTCTTTCTATAATTGGATGGATAGATTAACTGTAAATAAGTGATCGATTTTCTCGATACTTAATTCGTGCCGTTTGGGATAAATCAATTCCAACCTTTTGGATACATTTTGAATGCCGTTTTTTGTGCTGTTTATTTTTTCTCCTTCATTTTGAAATATTTGATTTTGCACATGAAGTTGCAAGCATTTTTTTTCCAAGCTCAACTTGATGTCTATCGATGTGAATGTGTTGGCGCTTATGCCGTACTTGAATGCATTTTCAATAAATGGAATCAACAGCAAGGGGGCGATGTTTATGTTTTCGTCTTCGATATTGACAGAGTAATTGATTTTGGTTTTTTCGGGCATTCTCATTTTTTGCAGATTCAAATACTCGTTGATATATTCTATCTCTTTGGCTAGCAAGACTTTTTCTTTATTTGACTCTGTCAACACATAGCGCATCATATCCGATAGCGACATCACTGCCTCTGGAGCGCTATCTTTTTTCTTTAAAGTCAAATAATAAATTGTATTCAGGCTGTTGAATAGAAAATGGGGATTTACTTGAGATTTAAGCAGAGACAATTCAGCTTTCGCGTGTTCTTCTTTTAGCTTTTTGCTGACTTTGAACAAGTACAGCATTATGTTCGAAGCTAGCGCGATCATGAAAAGGATGGAATAACCGAGTTCGGCTTTTGACCTTTGGCTGGGAGTAACAATGGGAGAGCTTGTATTGGTGATATCTAATGCTTCACTGATATATATTGGTCCTTTCATGTACATAACATAGGAGATAGTCATGACAATGATAAATGCTAAGGTTTGTCTTCTTTTCATTAGAGTTTTTCCCAAATAAAAGATGAGAATCAAGAAGGAAAAACTCACATAATATTGAAAGTACGAGTAGTCTTTGATTCTTTCAAATTGATCTATTAGAAAAGGAGGCAGGATCAGAAACAGTCCCCATATAGCCAGATGAAGCGTTACATTAAGGTATTTATTGGATTCGATTAGATTCATTGGACTTGAGAAATAATCAGTTTGATATGTTTTCACGATAAACTCTTTAGGTGTAACACTAATTGGAAGGAATTGGATTGCCATTATTGCCTAAATCTGTAAGTTAATGTCAAAGACACTGACGGTGCTTCGGGTGAATTATGATTGTATGTAAACAATTCTCCATCTTCTGTGATTGTCACATATTTGATGGATGAAAGCAGGTTTCTGGCTTGAAGCGCCAGTGAAAACTTCTTGTCCATAAAGTCGCTTCTGATCCCTGCATTCAAAGCGTAATATCCTTCCGTTCTGCCTTGAGATCTCACTGTTGGACTGTTGTAATTTCCATCCAGTTGAATTCGTATATTGTCGTTGACTTTGAAATTATTGCTGATTCTTGTGCTCCAGTTGAAGGATTGCTGGTCAAAGGATTCTCCATTGCGCTCGCCTTCAATTCTATAATCGAATACATCTCCTGTCAAAGTAAAATCCCACCACTTTGAAACCGCTTGATTATATGAAAGCTCAAGGCCCAATGAATAGTCGGTTCCAACATTTTCATAAGTGGACAATATAACCCCGTCGTCATAAACCGACTGAATGGTTTCTATTTTATTATGCTTGACTCTATAGTATGACTCTACGGAAAGTTGAGCGCTGTTCCATTGCTTGATATAGCCCAATTCAAAAGCATCGATATATTCAGGTTCCAAAGCGGGATTTCCTTTGCGTACATTGAATTGATCGACCCATGTCATAAACGGCTCAAAAGTCCAGCTCCCTGGTCTGTCGATTCTTCTGGAATAGCTTGTCATGATTTGATTGTCTTTGGGGAGATTGTATGAGAAGTGAGCGGTAGGAAAAATGTCCCAGCGATCAATGGAAAACGTTTCATTGGTATTTTGCGACTCCACAAATCGATCTGTATATTCAGTTCGCAAGCCTAATTGAAATCCAAAATCGTTGATTTCACCTCTATACATGCCATATGCTCCATAGATGTATCGATGGAATCTAATGGAGTTGTCAAATTCGGGTTGTCTCACGAATTCACCATTGAGCGTGTCATACAGAGAAAAGGTAGTTTCATTCACGCTGTTTTGTGTTCTGACATGGATTCCTGTTTCAAGCATATCATTTTCCCTAAATGGTTTAGAGTAATCCAAGCGCAAATCCCAATGGTGCAATGGGTTGGGAGCGTATTCTGTATTTCGAGATCCGAAATTAACGCTTTGGTTATCAGCGTTTGACATTAGATTTTCTGAGAATTCCTGATAATCTCTGTATCGAGTATTTACCTGAAATAATAGCTCATGATTTTCTTCATCAAATAAGTGGCGATAGCTACCAGTAAGCGTGAGATAATTGAATGCTCGCAAATGTTCACTGTGACTATGTTCATTGATTACTTCATCTTGGCCCTCTATGCTTGTTTGGTAGTCCAAAGAAGAAAGTCTTCTGGCATTAAAGTTTCCATATTGAGTTTCTAATGAAAGAAAATCCCTGTCTGAAATATCCCATGAAAATCCAGCTCTGATGCTCTGTGTGGTTCGAATGTATTCAGAGCTTCCTTCATCTTCGATGACTGTGGTGATACCATCATGAACTGTTCTTCGCTCTCTGAAATTATTGCTGGGAAATATATTTTCGTTATAATCAAGTCCTACGAAAAAGTTGATATTCTGTCGTCTATAATTAAACAGCATATCGCCTCCATACCTTCCAAAATTACCCATTGTGGCATTGACAGCTCCATTGAGACCTAAAACCTCATTTTTTTTGGTGATGACATTGATGACGCCTCCAGTGCCATCGGGATCGTATTTGACAGATGGATTGGTCATGATTTCAATATTCTGGATAGTGCTTGCTGGAATTTGCTTCAAAGCGTCGCTTGGATCCAGTGCGGTTGGCTTGCCATCGATCAGCACAGTAAATCCTGAACTTCCTCTCAAAGCTACATTTCCTTCCATATCAACTCTGATGGAGGGAACATTTTCCAGTACTTCTACAGCTGTTAGCGAAGCCGAAGAAAGCTCCTCAGCTACTGACACAATTTTTTTGTCTATTTCATAATTGACACTCTGTCTTTGGCCCGCGACCACTACTTCTTCTAAAAGCTTAGGGTTAATGTTTAGGGTAATTTCTCCTAAGTTAAGCACCGAACCATTTTTTTCCATGAAAAGATGTTCTCTGACGTATTTTTCATACCCGACAAAGCTTATAGAAATAGTGTACTCTCCTTCGTGGATATTGGTGATCTGGAAATGACCATTCAAATCGCTCATGCCACCCGTTATTAAGGTTTGATCTTCTTGGTTGAGAATTGTAATGGTAGCGAATTCAATTGGATTGCCTTGCTCATCAATGATTTGGCCTGTGATTGTATTGTCTCTGCTAGAGTTGCTTGCGAATATTGAAATCGTTGATAATGAAAATAACAAAGTGATGATGATAGCTTTCATTTTCTTATGAGTTTTACTTTCGATTGTTTTCACTGCAAAAGTGTTGGACTCATTATCCTTATTCAAAATTTGTTGGCGTACTGCTATAATTTGGAGGTGTATGAAACTTGGCAAATGGTTTTTCTTTTCTTGAATTAATCTTTGTTTATAGACATTTTCAAACAATTCCCTCAGTATGGATTTATATCCAAAATGTATGAGCTTTATAACACCACAGAATCGAAATCTATCAGCAAATTAGGGCAAGTTGGCATTAGCAAATTTCCAGCTTCTAGTTCTATGGGTTTGAATTCTGCAATTCAGTGTGTGAAAGCTACATTTCCGAATAAACTTTGGACTTTGGGACTTGAGAGAAAAGATCCCAAAAAAAGAATCCATGTCAATGCGGGTTTGCACCTATTGATAGTCCCGGGAAAGGATGATTATCCGCATTTGACGATTTTTATTGAGCATACGCATGTTGATTTTAAAAGAGGGCAAACAGACATTGAATTTACCCATGCGCATTATAGTCCGAGCAAGCATGGCGCTCGAATAGTTTTTGAGCAACAGGTCGATGGCAGTATGAAAGCCATCGGTAATGAAGTTGCTCTGACGCCAAAAATATTGGCGGGTATTGAAAAGTGGTTGGTCAATGCGGGCATTGAAGCGAGGTTTACTGACGGGATGGGGCGAAACTCTGAGATCTGGGAATTGGAAGAGGGCTTTTATTTTGAAAGCGCTCGCTCGACAAAGCCAAAGAGTAAAAAGACGACGAAAAGCAAACCGATATCGTCTGAATCTAGCGCCGAATTGCCTTTGGCTATTGCCATGCCGAAAGGTCTGGAGACTTTGGAGCATCAAGTTGAAGCCTTGCATATGGAAGAATCGTTGCCAATAACAGGAGAAAGCTTGCTTGAAGCGCCGGATCATCCTCAGTCCAAAAAGAAGAAAAAGAAAAAAACTAAAGCTCAAACTCAAGACAAGCCTACTAAACCTATTGTGGAAACAGTGTCACGAGGCCCAATGCATGCAAGCGAGCTACGCATTAAAATGTGGGAAGATGCTTTAGGCATAGATAATTTTGAGACTATCGCCGAGACTGTTGATTTGAAAGCGTTTAGTCCCCAAGAATTGGAGGAAATTGAGAAGCTTTTTTTACAATTATATAATCGAAAATCAGTATTGGAGAGCAAGCAAATTGCGGTATTGAAAAAGAAATCCGAAGATGTGGTTCATGAGATGATCGAAGCTCGTTATTTGCTTGGCGATATGCTTTCAGGCAAGCTAAGCGCCAAAAGCGCCCGCAGACGATTTGATGTGAAGTTCAATGCATTAATGAAGTTATCAGATCAATTGATTCCCACGCATTTGCATCGAATAGATGTGGATGACGTGTTGGTGGGGGGTATAGCGGAAAAACGGAAAAAGCCCGACCCGGTTCTTTTGGCAGCGGTATCTTTTGCGATGAGAAGCTACGCCGCTAATTTTTCAAAGCTTAGAATACAAGAATATTTCAGCATGTCGCTAAATTATATTTCTCATTTGGATGCTTTGTGCCAGCAGTTTTGTCCGTCGATAGTGCCGTTTTTCAGGAAGTTTTTCAATTTTGTGGACACTTACAATTACGCTATGACAGAAGTGGATCAAGAAATCCATTTGTGGAAAGAAAAGGAGGTGTTGGATTTGGATAAACTGCAACAGAGGTTTGCACAGGTTCAAGAGCCAATAGATGAGCGAATAGATTTTTTCAGGAGCATAGAGTTGGGTTTTAAAAAGCTGTCCATGAAGATGTTTCATTTTAAAACTCATCAATGGAAAAAACTGGCTGAGGAATTCGCTCCCAAGATTAAAACATTGCAGGATGTACAGGGGCGAGATAAATTTGTTTCACTAAAAGAATCATTGCCAAATCCCGATCCATTTTTTGAAGCCTTTGATCTGCTGAGAGATACTGTGGCAGGTTTGGAGTAGCAATGAAAAAAGGGATCCCCTTACATGGAGTCCCTTTTTGAATTTGAAATAGTTGGTTCTAGTAAACTTAATCTTACTAAGTCAAAGGTGATGCCATAAATGTTTATTTGCTTAAAGAGTTCTTTGTTATTTCAGTTTACTTATGATTTTTAATATGATTATATTAATATATGGATAAATAAATTTTATTTGTTATTTTTAAGATTAAAAAATATATAATGATATCATTTTAAAACTTGTTTTTTATTATGTTATAATTTCTAATGAATTAAGTAAGATTTAAAAGTCGAATGACTATTTTGTGAAGTTTATATTTTAATAAAAAACTTATATATATGTTTGAGCAGATATTAGGTAATCTTAATGATTTAATTGTATTAGGACTCTTTTTATACTTTGCGCTTGTGCTACATGGTAAAATCAATGTGAAGCCACAATATGAAGAGCGTCTTGAAAATTTTAGAAAAAAGAAGCTGTCATATGTAATAGTATGGGGTGGTATTTTTTGCTTTACGGTTTTGTTTGTTTTGAAGTTTATTTGATACGGTTTAGACTAATTAGTTATAAGGAGTTTGGATTATTTATCAGTTTACCAAAAGCTAATAGATCTAAGCTTGCATGTTTATGGAATTCAAGGAAAATATGAAAAAAATATTCAATTATTCTTTTCTGATTGGTGTGAGTGTGATTGGTTTATTTTTTTTAAACAAAGGATGTAATGAAGGACGTCTTTTAAAAAAGAATCCAAAGTATTCAATAGGAGAAACTTATTCAGTAAATAACGAAACAGGAAAAAGTAATGGAGGGTTTAAAGCATTTTGTTCAGGTTTGAAAATTAGGTGAAATACTGGCGGAGATTAAACTTTTTATTATGAATAGTGTAAAGGTTTATTTTTGTATGCTACAAGTTGTAGACAATTAATATTGAAAAACTATGAACTCACTTGCTATTAAGTTAAATAATGAAAGTTGTGATCAAGTAGAAATACAGTTCAGAAATGCAGATGAATTTGACTTTTCAGAATCAGATAATAGCTTCATATGGAGTTTTACAGGAAATAAGTTACCCTTTTACGCTGAATTTATTAGTTCAAAACAAAGTACATATGTTTTATTAGAACCTTTAAATAGGGAGGGATCTGATCAAATTTGTTTTAATTATCTTAAAATGTTTGATTTTTTAATGAAGCACTTTAAACTTGAAATTACATGTTGGCTAGTAAATTATGACATTGAGGATGAGAGTATTGTCATTGTTATCGACTCATTAATTGATAAAAGTCAATTAAAATTTGATTTTATAGCAGATTATAAAATATATAGATAATACTCATTTTTCGGCCTTATGTTTTGGGAGGAATAGCGAAATAAATACTTAATGCTGGTCATGTATTTAACTATTGTAATAGTTTCAAATTTCAGCAGAGAGCTATCACATATCCAAAAGTTGGCATATAATTATATTCAAAAGCCTTGGGGTGGGGAATAAGCTGAAGCTTTTTGTTTTTGGTATTTGAGGGAAAATAGCAAAGCACAGTTTGCAAAATGGAGCTAGGGTAGAGAAAGGTGCAGTTCTTTCGCATTTCCAATACGAATGCTTAAAAACTAGCATTTGTAATGCTGCGAAGCGAATACTTCGATCATTTCAATTTTTCGATGTCCTTAGCAGCAAGGCCAGTCGCTTACATGATTTGATCGACAGAAAGACCTTCTGTCTCGTTCGGAATTAGAATGCACAATGATAAATAAGTATTTGAGATGCGGAAGGGGAAGTAACTCAAGCCTCTATGACATTAAAGTAAACAGCTTTATGGACATCAAATTTATAATGATCCATATGCAATTGCTGAATCTCTTCTTTAAAGAGCTGATTAATGCCCTTGGATTCACAATACTCATAGTCAGACTTTTTTATAAAGGTAATCGTATAATAAGGAAAGCTATACACCAATTGATAATTAAGCTTTGGAGCATGAATACTATTTGTCAAATACAATTTATTGAATATGCTAATCGCTGGATCGTCTTTTCGTGAATGAGCCTTTTTGATTCGCGAAAATATCACAGACCCAAAAGCGATAATCAGTACGGCGTAAAATATTATTTCCATATTTCATCAAGATTTTCAATCAAACTATATTCAATCCCATATTTTTTGAGTTGATTTTCAATCTCATGAAAGTCAAAAAAAGGATCTTTCAAATGGCTAGGCGGGTGGTAAATGATTTGTTCATTTTTATCTATCATTGATAATAATTCAGAAGTATTGCAAATTAATATTGATTTTAAAAGAGATATATGTTTTTTATTATATGAAATCTTTAAAAATGAATTATCAATGTTTTTTACGACAGAATATGACTTGTGCTGTTCTGCAATTTTTACATATTCCTCAGATATCACATGATCGATGATGTGTTTTATTAATATTGCTATCGAATTTTTGGACTTAATAAGATCAGAATAGCAGGCTCTCACTGTTTCATAATTTATGATGCAATTTTCAAGAGCATCTAAAATTTGACATTCTTGATCAGAACGAACTCTTATTGGAATATTGTTAAAATGCAATCTTCCCGGAACAAGTTCTGTGTCAAAATTCTCCTCAATTTGATGCTGGACTATGCAGATGCTAAATTCATTTTGATTAGAATCAATACCCATAATATATTTTGTCCCTCCGTCAGCAAGTGTTGCAGAGTCAGTTATGTAAATTGGATTCTTTAGCATTGTTGTAATTATTGTTTTGATTCATTTCAAACATTCCAATAATCTCTTCCCGAGTTCGCTTATCAAGCCCCAATCTGGCAAAAGTTTGCAACTTGTGCCTATTTCTAGCGGTGAGTCATTATATTTTTAAATATTCAAAAGCCTTGGCATAAGCCGAGGCTTTTTTTAGATTTTTGATAAAAATGGTTGAGTATGCAAGCAAAGCACAGTTTGCAAAACGGAGCTAGGGTAGAGAAAGGTGCAGTTCGTTCGCATTTGCAATACGAATGCTTAAAATCTAGCACCTGTGATGCTGAGAAGCGAATACTTCGATCATTTCAATTTTTCGATGTCCTCAGTAGCAAGGCTAGTCGCTTGCATGATTTGATCGACAGAAAGACCTAAAGCAATTAGGGATTTAGCTATTTGAACTTTTTCTTCTTTCTTTCCTTTTTCTAATCCTTTTTGCAGCCCTTCCTCTTTTCCTTCTTCTCTAGCTTCAAGCTTTGCAGTCTCAATGGTATTGTAGTAATCTCTCATTTGCTTGAGCGATTCGCGATATTCATACAGTTGTTGAGGATTGAACTTGGCGATTTCATCCGTATCAAAAAATTTCTGGAATATACGTTCTCGCAGTATAATTCAAAAATAGCCTGTCGGCCTTCCGCGGATCTGGAGTAATGCTCGTTTTGATGAAAAGGCAAGTCTTTGATTTGGTCTTTTTCAGGAAGCAGTTGATTCAAGAAATCAATCAAAAGGTCCTTGTTTTGTTCTTCTCCGAACAATTTCTTGAACCCAAAATCTGTGAACGGATTGATGAATTTTTCGATCATGGCTATAGCTAATTGATTGATTTAAAAATACTTCTTTGATAGATGATATGCAAATGAATATGCAATTCAAGGATCTTGGAGTATAATTAAACAATTTTTGTGTAGTGCAACATTTGCCGGATTATTCATTTACAAAGTAAAAGTGAACGATGTGAAGTTTGCAAATCCGCTCTTTTTTAGGATTAATCGAGAAGCTAATCAAGTTAATTATTAAATTTGCAAGATATTATAAGCAAATTTAGATGAGAAAGAATTGGAAATCAGAAGATGAGCGATATTTTGGGATAGGTATCTTCAGACCTAAGACTAAGGAAAATCTTGGCTCGCTTTGGAGAACGGCTCATATCTTGGGAGCAAGTTTTATATTTGTGATAGATGCTAAATATAAAAAGCAAAATTCGGATGTTTTAAAAGTTTGGTCTAAAATACCATTATTTCAATATGAGACAGTGGAAGCATTTCTTCAGACGGTTCCTTACAGTTGCAAAATAGTTGGAGTTGAAATTGATGATAATGCCATTCCTATTGGTGAATATGAACATCCGGACAGGGCGGTTTATTTATTGGGTGCGGAGGACAACGGACTTACGAAAGAATTGAAGAAAAAATGCCAAGATATAGTAGTTTTGCCGGGCGATTACTCTTTGAATGTGGCGGTTGCAGGAAGTATTGTACTATATGATAGAGTGAATAAATTGGGTTAATTATAATGATTGGCTATTAGTGATAAACATAATTCAAGAGGCGTGTAGATCAGGCCTCTTGAATACATTGAATACTTAGGATTTTTTCAAAACAAATAATCTTCCCAATTCATACAGGCCAAAAGCAGGCAGGATTATTCTGAACATGTTTAATATGGCCCAAAGCTGTATTTTTGACTTTTGAGCTTCTCCAGAAAGCGTTCCATTGTCTATGACTGGAATGTTAATGAATACAATCACGTATATCGTAACAGCGAAGACAATACTGAATAAAATAAGCGAAAGCCTTACGGATTTTTTCTGATCATCGGATAGCAATGAACCTTTGCCAAGTAATTTCAGATGAGAGGCTATAGCAACGATAGTCAAAGGAAAATAAAACATGCCAGGATCTGTCGTATGCTTGAATTGCCTGAAATGCTCCATGTTTTGATCTACATTGCCAATCAGCCAATTAGGGACAAATACGATTTGTTCCAATAGCTCGCCGAATACCAGCGCGCTTACTGATGCAAATGCTATTAATAGCAACAAAGTGTCTCTTTTCAATTCCCTTTCCATATTAATGATTTTTTGTTTGTACAAAAGTATAGCTATTGCATATCAGATTTAATATCAAAAATCAGGATATAGTTATTAAAAGCTAGGTTTTGTTGATTTTCTAAACTTTGAAGGAGAGTGATTCGAGTGTTTCTTGAAAAAGTTAATGAAGTTCGATGTTGCGCTGAAGCCCAGCTTGTCTGATATTTCTTCTATGGTATCCGAAGACTGCATTAGTAAAGTGGAAGCCTCTAATATGATGTACTCATTGATAATTTGCTTGGCGGTCCTATTTGTGGCTTTTTTTACGCATTCAGACAAATAAACGGTGCTTATGTTCAATTTGTCAGCGTAATAGTTCAGCGAGTTTCTGGAATGGGAGTTTTTTCTGACGAGGCATTCGAATGAGAATGAAATTTCTTGTGCTCTTGTCTTGAAGTTTTTCTTGATGGAACCGACAAGAAAGCTTTTACGGGATTCATATAATAAAATGCTTAAATACGCACGTATAATTTCCAAGTTTTCATGGTTTAAGTTGTTGAACAAGGCATGGATTTTTTCAAAAAGCTCTTCAAAAATAGAGGAATTATTTTCTAAAAAATATACAGGGGAATAGTTCAGATTGAAATACGGAAACTTTTGTTGCACATCAAAATCCGAAAAACCGTTATTTAGAAATGAGGATTGAAATACAATCATATAGCCATTGGAAATGCCTTCGATATTCTTTACATCCACAGATAATGTTTGCTGAGGGGTGAGAAAAGAAAGTATCGTTTTATCCTTAATGCTATAATTCGAATCATCAATAAGAATGTCTAAATTATATTGCTTTGAAAAGTAAATTTGAAAAAAATCGCATTTCCTGATGAATGTTTGGTGAGGAATAGTGTTCACATGATCCCTAAATTTAAGAATATGAAATTCATCGCACTGAAGTAAATGGCTTATGTTCATTGCTTGCAATAGCGAAGCGATATCTTTATGGTTTTCCATGTGGGTATTTATACTTCGGACCGTTTGTTAATTCTTGAGTCGAGGAATTTAAGATCAATATAAAATTATTAAAAAAGGACTAAATATAATACTGAAAATTGATCAAGTATTGAAAGGCAATGGCTGATTGAAATTGATTTTAGTTTTTTAAATTTTAGAAATGTTTGCTAAGGTTTGGAAAACAAGAGGGGTAATCATTTGCAGACTTTCGTTTATTCGCATGTATTCATCGCACTCTAATAAAGAATCTTCCGAAATAGTATAATATAAAGCGTGGTTTTTGCCTCTTTTTGAATTGACCTGTTTTTACTTCAGGATATTCTTCCAAACCTAGGTTGTAATCCGAAATGGATTGATGAGAATAATTGTTTTTGTTTCTTTTGCAAAGCATGTAAGCAATTGCTCCAGCAATTCCACCTGCAATGAAAGTAGTAAATGAAAAATTTCGTTTTCCTTTTCCCATCCTGTCGACTTTTTGTAATAGACAATTGTGATTGATAATAATGACAACTGTGCAAAAGATATAATTGTTAGTTATGAAAGAGCTTGTCTATTTTAATAAAAAGAAAAAACTCTCACCTAGTCTTATTGGCCAAGCAAGAGTCTAAAACAATACATGTTTTATTATTGAGTCATAACTTTAGCAATTCGAATTTTATTTCAAATTATTAAGCCATGTTATGAAAAGGGGCAATTTAGAAACGGAACTTCAATCCCGCTGACACAATATTATTATCAAAATCTGGAAGCATCATTTCGTTTTTGCTATTGGTGTTCATTCTGTTGTATACCGCATTAATGGATAGGTTGTCGATTACAAACCACTCCGCATTAAGCCCGTATCTAAATCCAGTAACATCCTTGCCAGTAGTGAACTCGCCAACGACTCCCACACCTAACGATTTTGTAAAATAGTATGTCGTTTCCAAATTGAGCCTGAAAGCATTTTTCAAATCATCGTAATCTATATAGCTCAAAGATATTCCAGCATCTATGAAGCTGCCATTTTTCAGTTCTTGCACATGGAAGTTAGAGAGTGAATAAGTGTTCGAGCCTAAATAATCCGAATCATTTTTAACATATCCCAATGAAAGTGTAGAGTACTCAGCGAAGTATTTACCTACAGTTACAGCATATGTATTGGATATATTGTTCTCTGGATTCGCGTCAACTTTAGTGCGTGAATAGTATGCATTGGCAAACCAACCTGATGATTTGTGGACATAATTTCCCGCGAAATTCAATACGTTGAGATCATGCTTATTTCTATCTGAATATTCTCCAAGACCATAGGAAAAATGCGCAGCTGAAGACCTGTCAAGAAAAGTCGCCAAAGCCAGAGGACCTTTGCTTATGTCTACTTTGCCAAAATAGTATGTAAGCCCTCCAAGAGCATAATTCGTTTTGGAGTCAGTGTACATGTTTTCGCTATACTTTGTATCATTGAAGGAATAATCCGCATTCAGTTCAAACCTGTATCCTTTGTCAATATCCGTTGTTTTCTGTCCTAAAGCATTTTGAGATAATACAATATTAATGATGACTAGAAGCCCAGAAAGTATTTTGCTAATATTCAAGTCCATAACCTATTTGTTTAAATTTTTCAACACTTTTGTATCATACACAATTTTTCCATCGACAATGGTCATGATACTTTTCGTTTCGACTATTTTTTCTTCAGGAATAGTCAATATGTCTTGTGATAGAACCGCTAAATCAGCTAGCATCCCTTCTTTGATCTGTCCCTTATGATGTTCTTCGAACTCTGCGAAGGCCGAGCCTTTGGTAAAGCCATCAATAATTTCTTCTCTTGTCAAGGATTCTTTAGGATCCAATGGATGATGCAATGCGTATGCGAATGCTGAGAATGGCCCTTCCACCCCTTCAGTTCCAAAAGCCAAAGGAATATTGTTTTCCAATAATGATTTCATCTTGAAGAAATGTGTTTCATGGCCGAACCTTGATCTCACGATATCGGCAAGAACCAAATGATGAGGTTGTTGAACGACAATAGCTCCTAGTCTTGCTGCTCTAGGAATTAAATCATCTACTACGCCATCACCATGCTCCAGTCTTACACGCTTCGATTTCCAGTCAATTCCTTTCATTGATTCCATGGTATTGATGATGATTTCGGCAGACCTGTCCCCATGCGTGTGAAACAACACTTGACCTCTCCATTCACTATCAGGGTTGGATAAAATATGCTTGATCTCATCATTTGAAAATGACATCTTTCCTTTCCAATTTGGTTTATCCGCGTATTCTTTTCTGATAGCAGCGACTCTTTCCATTGGCGTTCCGTCCAAAAACCATTTCGTTCCTGTAGCTGTCACGAGCCTGTTTTCTAATGGATATTTAGGGAGGCTTTTCGATTCTTCCGTATCTCTTCCATCAGGTGTCGTATTGGGCATTCTTATATATCGCACACGAATAGGGACTTCAGCGTCTTCCAATACTTTGAGGTATCTGGTTGGAGACAGTATAGGCATGTCTTGTATTGAAGTGACTCCATAGCTTAGCAACTCGCTAGTTTGAGCTTTCATTGCTTCAGCGAGCTCTTGGTCATTGAGATTAAAATCCATTAACTGGCGACGCAAAGGCCATTGAGCGTACTCATGAAATTTTCCTGTAATGACATCCGAGCCTTCTTCTCTTATGAACCAGCCTCCAAGAGGATCTTTTACTTTATCATTCAGACCAAATAAGTTCATCGCTTTGGTATTGATGACTTCACCATGGCTAAACCATGTTGAAATATACACCGGATGGTTAGGTGCGATTTCATCCAGAGAAAAACGGTCCGAGCGCTTATCGTCTATCACATTTACTCCAGCCAAACCCGTGATCCATGTGCCCTCTGGCACTTCTTTCACCGCCTGCTGCACAGCTTCCAATACTTGGTCCCAGCTAGGTTCCCATTGCAATTGAAGTTGGTGGCCTACAGGCGCGTTTGAAAATGAATGGAAATGGGCGTCATTAAAACCTGGAATAACTAAATGATTTTCTAAATTGATTTTTTCAGCATTCTCGCTTGCCAATTCTAAAATTTGATCTGTTGTTCCAACAGAAATGATTTTATTACCTTTGATAGCTATCGCTTCCGCTAACGGATTATGTGTGTCAGCCGTATATACTTTGCCATTGTAGAGTACTTTATCTGCAAGTTCTCTATTTTCTTGCGATTTCGTTATTTTTTTGCTGCATGAAGTCGTGAATAAGATGCATGACAGCAATAGGGTTGAAAATTGTTGTAAGTTCTTCATTGATCTAATTTTTTTACGATGCAAATGAAGCTTAAATAAAGATGTGTTCTGATATTAAAAATGCGGTGAAAATTATCAAAAACTAGGTTTTTGAAGATGAGATAAGATTTCTATCCTTGTTTGTTAGCGAGAATCGATAGTATGATGTAGAAAAAGAAAGATGCTCAATATTTAAAATTGTTATCGACTAACATTTTTCATTAAGCACTATATAATATTTTTTATTGTATTTTCTTTTAATGGAGCAGCGTAAAAATGTAAACTATCTCTTTTTAAAAAAATCTAAAACTTTTTTAAATTTTAAAGACACTATCGCTATATAGGATTCATTGGCACTAATATAATCAGTTATACTTTTGCCTTCATAATAAAATTCGATAGGTTCTTTCAAATATTTTATTAGAGCATTCTCTTTAAGAGAGTGTTCATACTCTTCTGTTAAATTTGAATCAGTTATGTATAAACTATCTTTTTGAATGTTCTTGTTCAAAATATAGAATTTTCTTCTCAAAGTAATCACGTATAATGAGAGTAGGCTAATTTATTCAAAAATTAAATTAGCCTTTCATGGTTATGCTATATTAATTAAACTTTATAATTTTCATCTATAGGTATATATTCTATGCCTTTTATATTTTCAGTTTCGAAAATGGCTTTCAACTTATCGCTAATAACAATATCATAGTCATACATATCAATTTTAAAAAAATCAGATTTGCAATCTTCAGATAATACTAAATGATTAATTTTTCTAATTCTATTTCTAGATAAAGTTATGTCAGATTTATTTAAATCGATACAATTTTCGTTTGTTAAAAACTTTACAGAAAAAAAAGTTTTTTCATTCCCAGCTCGATTCACTGCTTTAAATGGAATAAACTTTAAATTATGCGATGTATATTTTTCCAAAACTGATTTCAACTTTTCTGATATGACATCTCCATCTCTTGAAATATAATCAGTATCTTGTTTCCCTTCAAATAGTATTTTTAGTAAGGGATTTTCTCCACTCACTACTTTTTTTATATTTAAACCATATTTGATGGAATAAATATTTCATCATTTTCAATTGTGTGAATTATAAAATAATACATATTAATTTAAAATTTTAAGACTACCTTCTGAAGTTAGCATTCCCAATATTTCTTTTTGTTCATTAACAAACTCTAAAAACTCATTTTTTCGAGCTAATTTTTCTTGCGCATTAAGCCTGTTGAAATCATCAAATATAAATTCTAATTCTCTTTTAATTCTTTCATTATAAACAGGGTGTGTTTGATGTTTAGCTCTAGTCCAGAAATTTGAAGGCACATCTGAAGGCGTTAAGGTTCTTCTAGCATTTTCAATTATTAAATCAAACTCATGCAAAGGAGGCAACATCATGCCATTAAAAGTTGTATCAAGATCAATATCCAACTCATCGAATATTTTCCAAATTGAATCTTCATTTCTTTTGGTATAATATGATGTGCTTCATATTTACTTGGAAATGCTTCCAATGGATCTAAGCCAGATCTTTTTCTTGCTTTTATATCGGCTTTTATCGCTCTTTTTAATCTATTTAAGGCTTTAGTTGAAGGAGCTTTTAGTTGATTAGCTATTCTCTTTTTCTTTACAGCATCTGTAAAAGTTCTATTAGAATCAATTCTATTAATTCTATTGTAAATTCTTTGATTCCTTCTAAGGTTTGGGCAGCCATATCTCTAACTTTTCGTCCTCTTGTAAAACCTGAACTGTCGATATCTTTGCCAAATGTTGTATTGGTTTTTGAAGGTAAACTTGTTTGTTGTTTTTCTAATTTAAACAATTCGTGGACGTGAATCTTAGTGAAGTAAAAAGAGACACATAAATTTGTGTCTCTTAAAATCAAATAACGTTTAATATTTTTGAGTCAGAGTCCTGTATATTTTCTTTAATTATAGATTTGTATTCTTCAAAATCATTTCCCGCTAACATTTTTCCTTCAGGATAATCTTCAATGTTTTTTCCTCTTAAAATACTTAGTTCAAAACGAAAATATCCATTTTCATGTAAATTTATTATTACATATTCTGAATTATTTATCTTTGATTTTTCATAAGCATCATTAAATTCAGTTCCTAATAAACTAATATCAGCTAAAATAATATTATGATCTATCAAATGCTCAAAGTCATTTATAGATAATTGAATAAATGCAAACTGTGGTTCCATTTTATGAATTGTTTATTTTATCAAAAAAAGATTTATTTATACTTTTTTGCATATTTGCATGTTCGTTTCTTAATGGAGAATCTGATTGTAATAATTTGATGCATTCAATTTGCCAGTTCACTTCATCTTTGGGATTATTCGCTGCTTTTGTAGCAAAGTCTAAACCTTCAATAAGCCATTCATAACATCCATCTGTAATATCGGAATCAAATACAAAAGGTTTGTTTAAATTTAAAGCCCTTTCTATTCCATCCAATAATGTTCCCCCCTAAAACAAAACCATCCTTTCCGTCAATATTAATTTTTGAGTTTGGTGTATTTTTAGATTTATCCCATTTAACCTCCCCATTAGCAAACAGCATCCACGGATTCAAATGCCCCTCGAGTTTGAAACGACGGTTTTTGAAGGTGAATCTATACTTATCAAATTTCAGCTTGTCACCTAGTTTTTTAGCGACTTGTTTGAGGTTTTTATATATTTCAAGCACTCTCTTGAACGTGAGTGCTTGAGGACATTTTTAAGGCATGTATGGAAACTTAAACTCTTCTGATGGTAATAAATCTAAACCTGATAAATCTGCTTCCATTAATGAGTTTTTAATATTTTCATCAATTAATATTTGAGTAATTAATTCTTTGAATCTAACTATTTTAAAGCCCTTCATTGCATTCTCATCAACTTCCATTTTATCAATTTTCCCAATATATTGTTCTTCCTTTAGACCTCTATATAGAGATTTATCATAATCAAAAAAAGAAACAATGGGTAGACTCATTATATAATAATCTTTTTTTGAATTTTTATCAGTTATTTTTTCTTTCAATAAAACAGGATAAAAGTGTAAATTATTTATTTTAAAAGGATCTAAAACTTTTTTAAATTTTAAAGACACTATCGCTATATAGGATTTATTGGCACTAATATAATCAGCTATATTTTTGCCTTCATAATAAAATTCGATAGGTTCTTTCAAATCTTTTATTAGAGCATTTTCTTTAAGAGAGTGTTCATGCTCTTCTGTTAAATTTGAATCAGTTATGTATAAACTATCTTTTTGAATGTTCTCGTTCAGAATATAAAATTTTCTTTTCATAATTTCTATGGCAATTCAATTTCACCATTTTTAAGTTTATTTATTATATTGTTAATATAATCTTGAAAATCTGCTTTTACCATATCTTGTACAGCTTTTGAAGTTGTATTATTAAATTGGCTAGCATAATCTTCTAGTGATTTTTTTATTGCTTTAGAATAAGCAGTATGATATCCTTCATGGACAGATCTTCCTTCAAATCTTTTCAACTCCTTTAATAATCCATCCAATTCATTCGGGTCTAGATCTATCTTATGTTTGTCTTTAATTGCCTTAAGCGCATCATCAAGTTTTCCTTGAGCATTAATTTTTTTGGAAGCATCTGCAAGGTCATCTACGAAACCTCTCATGGATTTCAAATCAACGGTAGGAAGACCGATTGCATTTTCAAGTTCATCAATATTGAACTTCATTGCTTTTAAGAATTCAGCTATTTCTTTTTCTCCTTTGATAAAGTTAGGAACAATATGGTGAACATTAAGCAACCTTTTAGCCGTATCAGATAGTTCAATTCCATGTGTTTTCTTCAAGTAATCGAAATAGTTAGATCTAAATTTAGGATTTCTAGGTTGACCAGATTTGTTACTGATGTATTTGTATCTAGCATCGTTTCCTTTAGGAGCAGAACCTTTATCTTTTAAGGATTGATACAACTCTTTGGACTCAATATTATCAGTGTTTTTGGCTGCTTTTCTCGCATCTTCAACAAATGCACTTCCTTGTCTTTTTCCATCTTTAATGAACGCTTTTTCACCAATAACATAGCCATGACGTCCTTTATCCGCTCCTTTTGGTTTATAAATAACACTGTCTCCTAATCTTCCAGAGCCACTTCTTGTCAAATCTTTTTGATCAACATATTCTACCTCTCCATTAGCAAGTAGCACCCACGGATTCAAATGCCCTTCGAGCTTGAATCGACGGTTTTTGAAGGTGAATCTATACTTATCAAATTTCAGCTTATCGCCGAGCTTTTTAGCCAGTTGCTTGAAGGACTTGGCCCCTTTGACAGCTCCTTTTTGTATGCCTTTTAGGAGGAATTTACCGCCTTTGATGGTATTTCTAAAGCCTGTCTTAGCACCAGCAAGGGCTACTTGTCCCAGTTCTTTTCCTGCTTTGGCAGTGGATTTGACGCTGTTTTTCACAGCGTTCTTAGCCAGTTTGGCTCCCGACTTGACAGAAGCTTTCACGCCATTCTTGGCGATGCTTTTTGCGCCACTTTTGATGGCTTTGAATGCTGCTTTGCCTCCAAACATCAAGGCGAAGACCGCTTCGATAGCCAATGCCGCTAATGCACGAGCCAGGTGCTTTCCTCCTTTGGCGATCTGTCCCACCCAGCTGCTGCTCAGGTATTCTTTGAAGTGGCCCAATAGATCGTAAATCCCTTTGGCCGCGAAAGCCGCACCAACGATTTGTATGATCAACGGCAAGGCTGCCATGATGGCTCCTCCTGTCAGAATATTGGCTAAGATCAATCCGAGAATACCGCCGACAATGGCAGCGACAATTATCGGCCATTTTTCATCCCAGAGCTTCTTGACTCCGCTGGTAATCTGGCCAACCAAATGGCTGCTTCTTTCTCCCGGCGAGTTGAATGGGCCGACCATTCCTTGGCTTTGTAGTCTTGCGACATCTTTTTTGCTGTAGGCAATATTATTTTCAGAATAAGCGACTGCTTGGTCAGAATCTGTCCTTAAGTCTACCTTTTTGGACGGATCTTCTTTCGCATTGGCGCTGACCTCTGACTTGACTTCTTCAAGGCTATTGTTTTTCCCCGAATCAAATTCTATCACACCGTCTCCACTGGCTTGCAACTGAGCCATAAGTTCGGGGCTCAGTTCTAGGTTTTGCACCACAGGATCGACTTTGAAATCTTCGCTGTCATACGGAGATTTTTCTAGGAGCTTCTGATCTTTTGTAAGTTCAGAAGCTTCTATGGAAGCTTGTTCGATCCCTGTTTTGCCACCTTTTGCCATGACTATTTCGTTAGGCAAAGGTACCATGATATTGGATCCCAACAGCTCTTCGCTCATCTGCCCCAAGAAGAAATCGGGACTCATCTGAGCTGCCAATACCAAGTTGGTGATCTTTTCCAATATCCTCAACATGCCTACGGCGATGAACTCGACGGCCTCAAGCAAGAAATTGAAAATAGCCTGGTAAGCCGCCAAATAGGTGTCGATGGCTTTGGCCAAAACGTCGATCAGGAAGCTGGCTGCGGCTTTGAGTCCTGCGGCGATTTTGTTGACGGCTTTTTCGGCGATTTCCACAGCTTGGTCTATCAAGTCGCAGAATCGCTGGGCGATGGCTGGAAAGGCCGCCAGCAAGGTGTTCACCATCGATTTCAGTATTTCCCCAAAGGCTTTGATCAGATTGACCACAAGCACTCTGGCCGCTTCGATCAAGGAAACCACGGCTTCCTTCACGGCTTTCATGATGGCTTTGACCGCTGTTCTTAATCCTTCAAAGATGCTGTTCAAGGCTTTTTTGAGACTGTCGAACACGCTTTCGACAAATTCTACGGCTTGATCCCACCAGCTTTTGTCTTCTTGAGCTTCTTTGGTCGCTGTCTGGGCCTTGTTATTGGCTTCTTTCACCTTTTTGTCGGCGTCGGCGCGGGCTTTGTTCATTTTGCCCTGCGCTTTATCCTGCGTGGAATTGACCTCTCGATCAATCATTTCCTGATTCTCCCGAGTGCGCTGCTCGACCTGTTGGTCGTACTCTTCCATGCGGGCTTGATTCTCCGCTTCCCATTCTTCTCGGTAGGCTTTGGTGTCGGCTTCGGCTTTTTCCTTCGCCTTGCTTTGCTTAGCCGCCGCTTGGGTGATTTTATCGTCGAGCTTCTTGTCGAATTTCTGACGTTCCTGATCCGTTCGACTTTGCAACTCTTCCTGCGCTTCCGCTTGCCTGTCTTTTTGCTCTTGTAGATCAGCTTGCAACTTTTCGTGTGCCTGTCTGTCAAAGGCCTGATTCACTTCCGGCAAGGATACTTCCTGCAGCTGAAGCTCGGAAGCCTTGGCCAATTGCGGTTCGCTGATACCTTGGCTGGCCTTGAGCATAGTCTCGTCGGGTGTCGGCGCGATATCGTTTTCGCCAAAGTCCGCTTGGGCCGCGGCCATGGCTTTATTTCTTTCTTCGGCAATCAAGCCCTCTGCTTGCTCCACAAATTTGTCTTGCTGGGCCGGATCCGAAGCTCCCGTGAGCGATACTTGAGGCGTAGGCCCAGGGTCGGTATTGACCGAAGGCAGTCGATTAGGAATCGAGGAAATCGCGTCTTTCATGCGCGAAGCGTACTCCGGGTCGTCCGTCGCCGCGGCCTTTGGCTTGGAAGGCATGCTCACATTGCGAGTGCTGCCGACCTCCGGCTCGTCCATATGCGTTTTTTCCTCCTTGGAGTCCTGCTCCAAGTCCAGCGTCTGGCTTTGGGGAAGCTCGGGCTTTTTGATCACCGGCTTTTCCTTGGCTTCGATGCCCGTAGGCGTCTTGATCTCCGGAAGGCTTTCCTGCGCTTCCTTGCTTTCCTTGGCATGAAGCTCGTTGGCTGTCTCAGGCGCTTTGCGAACTTCCTCGATGAAAGACATCGGAGGTTGTTGCATCAGGGAATTGGCGTATCCGTCCGTGCCCGATTTGTCCATTTCGACCGCTTCGGGTTGAGGCTTTTCCTCTGCTTCTGTATTTTCTCCTTTTTTAGCAGCTTCCTCGAGCGCTTTGACTTTATTTTTGACGGCCTCGGCTTCCTGCTCTTCTTTCGTCTTGCTGCGAGATTCAGCGTTTTCACCAGTCTTGGCGTTCGATTGCTCGACAGACTCAGGCACTTTGGCCAGCGAAGACTCCTGCGACTCAATGTCTCTGGCTTCGCTTTCCTCTTGTTCTATTTGAGCGATGTATTCGTCAACATTGGGAACGGTCATTTCCCATCGCACTTCGGGGAAGATATCTCGCAGAGTTTCGATAAATTCTTCCGATCCGTAGACGTCGCCGTTTTTCTTGAGCTTGCGATCGAGAGCGGAGAACTTGTTGTTCATGGAGGTCTTTTGGAATCTGTTCATTCGCTGCTTGAGCGACGATCTTCTGAATTCCTGAAAAGATTTGTACGCTTTGATCACATCCTTGTCCCTGAGCTCTTGGGCCATCTTTCTGAGCCTGATGCGCTCGGCAACGCTTTTGGCTTTGCTTTTCGGCTGGGGAGCGGGCTCTACGATTGGAGGATCGGTTTGTTGCTCTTCTTGTTTTTCGCTTTGATCCTTGGCCGGTTCGGGATGCCCGTCTGTTTTTTGCTCCTCTTCCTGCGCTTCCAACAGACGCTGGAACATGTCGTTGTTTTGAAGCCTTTGGAGCATGTCGTCATGGCTCAGCTTCGGCTCGGGCTTTTGATCGCGTATGGACCCGAAAGTGTCGATATGGGCTTTATAAAATGCTTGATGCTCCTCGTCAGAATAGAGAGGCTCTTCATTTTGCTTGAGTTTCTTCAGACGCTCCTCTTCTAGATAGAGCTCTTCGGGATCGACATACGCTATTTCGCTGCCCATTGAGAGTTATTTTATTTACTGAGAGATAGGCATGGCAGAGATCAATTGTAATGATTTCCATCAAAGTCCTAATTTGATTAGAAAAGTAATAATTTTTTTAATAAAATGGTATTATTTAAACTTTAATTTTATTAAATGAAGTTTAAATTAGTCTAATTCTTTGGGTGAATTTTCAGAAGTATTAGACTGTCGAAATGGGTGAGAGGCGAAAAAATTGGAAAAACATGATGTGATTTTGCTTTACCATGATGTTCAAATAGATTACCATGACGCTCAATGAATCTATGATGATAAGAATTGGACTGAGTTCTATTGATATTTAATATTATTTTTTCTGCGATGCATATTTAATTCGACGATGGTTGTAGTGTGTAATTTACTTTAAATCACTTTATTTATGATATTATTATGCTATAAGAGTGTTGATATATTGCCATTTTTAAATATTTTTTATTTGGAAAAAGTTATAAAAAATATTTTTTACATACATTTGTTGCGAAAACAACATTAACTATAATGAAAATATTTAAATTATTAATGCTTTTGTTTACAATAATAAGCATTAAGGTTAGCGCACAAGGAGATATGTGTGGAACTGATCATGGAATTTTTTCAGAACCTGATACAAAAATTTCCAAGTACCAGAAAGAGCTTGATGAATTCACTAAAACATTTATCGAAAGGAAGAAATCAGGAAGGATACGAGAAGAGAAGCTGATTATTCCGGTAGTTTTTCATGTAGTATATGGCAGTGAGTTTACCAGGCCAACTGAAGAGCAATTGGCGGATGCAATTCGAGTTGTCAACGAAGATTTTTCATTGAAAAATCCTGAAAGAAATATTTTGCATGAGGAGTTTAGGCCTATAGCTGCCAACATGGGTATTGAGTTCAGAATAGCTAGTTTAGATCCTTTAGGAAAGCCGACCTCAGGCATTAATTATATTCAAAACAATTATTTAGCGAATAATAATGATGAAGAAGCTCTGAAGGGGCTCATCAATTGGCCTAGGGAGAACTATCTGAATATATGGGTGGTGAATAATATGGATGGAGTATTGGGGTATGCCTCTTTTCCAAGCACAGTGGCTGAAGATCAAGATAAATATAAGGATGGTTTAGTAATGGTGTCTTCTGTCTTGGGAACTTTTGGGACCGCGGCAGGCAACTATGATTATCTTCATGTGTTTAGCCATGAATTAGGCCATTGGATGAATCTTAAGCATATTTGGGGACATGGAGGCCGTGTGATGAGCGAGGTGAATTGCAATTTTGATGATGAGGTGGAAGATACACCGATGACCACAGGCAATAGATACTGTGGAGATAATTATGAGCAGTATAGTTGCGGATCGTTAGACAACGTTCAGAATTATATGGAATACACAACTTGCATGGGGATGTTCACTAATGGCCAGAAAGACCGAGCTTTAGGAACAATGTATTCTTCTATTGCGGACAGGTCCAATCTTTGGACTGAGACCAATTTGATATTGACGGGTATTTTGGAAGGCGAATCCCAGCTTGTATCATATTTCGATATGGATAAAGAATATCTTAACCCAGAAGAAGCACTGAATTTTATCCAGTTATCCAAAAGTTTGGATGCTGACACGCCAATTGCGAATTGGGAATGGAATCTGCCGGGGAGCAATCTTGAGCGGTTTATAGGCGAGCTACCGCCTGCTATAACTTATCCAGCCGAAGGAATATATACTATTACATTGAAAGTTTCAGATTCGAAAGGAAATGAAGACACTTATTCGAAAACTGTGGAAGTGTTGAGGCATATCAAGATGGGTAATGATGACGTGAGAGTATGTGATATTCCTTTTTTTGATGAAGGAGTCAAGGGTAATTATTTAGGGAATAGAAATTTTAGCATGACGATTTACCCGGAAGCAGCAGGAGGAATAGTTCAAGCTGATTTTAAGAGCTTCTCTTTATATTATGGTGAATATGGAGAGTCCGATTACCTAAAGATATATAGCGGGACGTCTTCAGACAAGGACCTTATAGGTATTTATAAGGGGACTGAATTACCGGGAATAGTAAGTTCTTATCATAGCTCTGGTGCTTTGACTTTTGAATATAAATCGAGTCATTATATCTCAGATCATGGATGGGAAGCTTATATAAGTTGCGTTGATCCAACCGATTCTCCTATATTGGGGATAACTTCTAGCAAATCTATAGATTATCCATACACAAATTTAACATTCGAAAATGTATCAAATATAGGCGAGTTCGAAGTTCAATCATGGGAATGGGAGTTTGAAGATGGATCTCCAGCCCAGTTTTCGGGCTTTGAGCCGAACGGATTAATTCGTTATGAAAATGTGGGGAGTTATGATGTGACACTGACTCTTACAGGCACCAATGGGACAGTTGTTGAAAAAGTATTTGAGGATTATGTGGTTATTACAAATGATATTATCATTGAGAATGGAAGCTTGACTGCTTGTTCAGGCATTTTTACGGATGATGGAGGAAGTGATGAGGGGTATAGCAATGATGTAAATTTCACCTATACTATTTTCCCTGCCAATGATTCTTCGGTTGTTACTGTTGATTTTGAATACTTTGAAGTGGAAGAGGGGTATGATGAACTTGTTATCTATAATGGACCAAGCTCGAGCAGTCCTGTTCTACAACGATTGACAGGGTTCAGACATCCAGGGAAAATTTCAGCGAGAAATGAAAGCGGAGCTTTGACATTTGAATTTGATACTGATGAATCCATTACCGGCAGAGGCTGGAAAGCGAATATTGCATGCGAAGAGTTAACGGAAAGCAGCGAAATTACAATGACTAATGGAGCAGTGACTTTATGCGAAGGCTTGTTTACGGATTCAAAAGGGATTTATGGAGAGTATGACTCATATGAAGACTATATTTTTACTATTTATTCAGGAGAAGAAGGAAAACAAGTTGCTGTTGATTTTCAAAAGTTTGCCACTGAGTCGGGTTATGACGTGCTAACGATTTATAATGGAGAAACAGCTGATAGTCCTATATTAGTAAATGCCAGTGGCAATCAAAATATAGGAAAAATAGTTTCAAATAATGAAAAAGGAGCTCTTACATTTCGATTTGAATCAGATGGATCGATCACATATGATGGATGGGAGGCCATCATAAGCTGTGAAGAAGCAATAGAAGGAGGAGACATTAAAATGTCAAACGGGAGCATCATAGCTTGTGAAGGAACATTTACAGATTCAGGAGGAAGCGGTCTTTCTTACTCTAGCAATGAAGATTATGTGTTTTCTATTTTTGCCGGAGAGGATGGAAAGCAAGTAAAAATCGATTTTAATGAATTTGAGGTGGAAAGTGATTTTGAGAAATTATATATATATGATGGTGAAAATACGCAAGCAAGGTTTATTGGTGTGTTTACCGGTACGAATTCTCCGGGAGAAGTAATTTCTAATAATCAAAGGGGGGTATTGACTTTCAGGTTTACTTCAGACTCTTCTATTGAACATCATGGTTGGCTTGCTGATGTATCATGTGTTGAGTCCGATGGCACAGACATTAAGATGACTGACGGTGTTATTACAACTTGCGAAGGAATCTTTACGGATTCGGGAGGGCGAAATAATAATTATGATAATAATGAAGATCATACATTTACTATCATAGGAGGAGACTTGGATAAATCCCTAGTAATAGATTTTACCTCTTTTAGCATTGAGTCAGGCCATGATCATTTGTATGTATATAATGGTAGTTCGTCTTCAGCCACGCTCTTAGGGCAATATACAGGTGAAAGTATAGAAAGCAGGTTTATCGCGGATAATATTGATAATGCTTTAACTTTTGTTTTTGTCTCTGATGGTACTATCCAGAGTTCTGGTTGGGAAGCGGAGATAAGTTGTTTGGATAATTTAAATGATATCAGAATTCATAATGGAGAAGTCAGAGTCTGCGAAGGAATATTTACTGATACAGGAGGGCAAAATGGGTCTTACCAAAATAATGAGAATTACGTTTTCACAATTTATTCTGCTGATGACGCAAAGCAAATTGCTGTAGATTTTGAAGCTTTTTCTCTTGAAGAACCAAGTTTTGATAGACTGGAGATATTTGATGGGTCGAATGTAAATGCTGAATTGATTGGTACTTATGGTAGCCAAATTTCGCCGGGCAAGATAGTTTCAAATAATGACTCGAGAGCTTTAACCTTTAGGTTTACTTCTGACGGGTCCGTTACTTTTATGGGCTGGGTAGCTAATATTAGTTGCGAAGACCCTATTGTCGAAACAGAAGAAATCATCATGAGAGAAGGGGAATTATACACTTGCGAGGGAACATTTACTGATTCGGGAGGATCAAGACAAACATATGGCAATGATGAAAGAAAGGTCTTCACTATATATTCAGCGGATGATGAGAAAGAAATATCAGTTGATTTCACTTCGTTTGACCTTGAGGATTCATTTGACTTTTTGACCATTTATAACGGCAAAGATCTTAACGCAGAGTTTATTGGAACTTATACAGGAACGAATTCTCCTGGAGCTATTGTGTCATCTAATGATGATAGAGCATTGACTTTTGTATTTAGTTCTGACAAAACAGGAGTATGGTCGGGTTGGACTGCGGATGTAAGTTGTCAGGATTTGGTAGAAGATAATGTTATCAGAGTTACCAACGGAATAACAACTGTTTGCGATGGAATATTTACGGATACAGGCGGTTCGAATAATGGTTATCAAAACAACGAGTCGTTTATTCACACTTTTACTTCTGGAGCTAACGATAAATCCATCGCCTTTGACTTTGAGCAGTTTCAAACTAGCAGTGGAGACGAATTAAGAATTTACAATGGCGAGTATATTGATGATGTCAAGCTCATTGGAGTGTATTCAGGTAGTCAAAGCCCAGGAAGAATTGTTTCGAATAATTCGTACAACGCGCTGACTTTTAAATTTACGTCAAATAATTATTCAACGTCAGATGGTTGGAGAGCTTCTATAGAATGTGTCGATAAAGTACTGCCTAATGATGAAATCTTGATGACTAACGGAACTATAAGTACATGCGGTGGAACATTTACTGACTCGGGCAGTTCTGTTGGGTTTTACGAGGATAATGAAAACAAGACTTTTACCATTTTTGCTGGTCGTGAAAACAGTCAATTAGGAGTGGAATTTACTCATTTTGAACTCGAAACAGGTTATGATAATCTATTTGTATATGATGGTGTTGATCAAGCGGCAGAGTTGATTGGTCAATATACAGGGACAACTCTACCTGAACAGCTAATGTCTAATAATGAGGATGGCGCGTTAACATTTGTCTTCATTTCTGATTTTTCTGAGGTTAGAACAGGTTGGGTTGCTGAACTTAGTTGTATCGAAAGGGATATTGAGCCTGTAGTCGATTTTGAAGCGGACAGTCATGTCATCTATCAGGGTGAGAGCATTCAATTCACAGATTTGTCGACAGGGAGTATCAGGTCGTGGTCATGGACAATAAGCTCTTCAGATGTAGTTTTGTCATCTTCAGAGCAAAACCCAGTTTTTCAATTCGATATAGCTGGTGTGTATGATGTTAAGCTGGAGGTTGAAAACGAATTAGGCAGTATGCAGATCTTTCGCGAAAGCTTGATAGAAGTGTTGGAAGCTAGCATGGATGTTTTGCCGGTAATTGAAGTGAATGGGGAAGTAGGCGCAGGTAAAGAGGTGAATATCAGTGGATCAATTGATGGATATGAGATTCTAGAATGGGAATGGAACATCACAACACCTTTAGATCAGATCAGAAGAGATGAGGCCTCATTTGATTTAAATTTGGAGGACTTGGGCGCATATATTATAGAACTGAGAGTGAGAACATCCATAGGTTGGTCAGGTAAATCGAGAAAAGAACTGTCGATCATCTTAAGTAATATAGAAGAAGCTAGTGGTGTTTCATTAGTTTGTTATCCAAATCCAGTACAAGATGAAATGATTGTTGAACTGGAAAATTGCAGTAAAGCTGAAGCAATCATTATAGATAACTTTGGAAGAAAAGTTCGCAGTCAATCGTTAATCTTCAAGTCAGGTAAAGCTCTTGTTTATACCGATAGCTTGGTTGTAGGACTATACACCTTAGAGGTATTGACAGAAAACGGCGAGAGACTCTATCATCGCTTTATTGTTGAGAGGTAGTTAAAATAACTTTATGTCATATGTTTTAAAGTCCTTCCTTTGAGAGGGACTTTTTTCATTTGCAAGAATGGATGACATTTAGCAAAATTCACCTAAAAATTAGGAACTCAGAAATTACGAATTAATCAATCGGAAATACTTCCATTAAAATACTTTATCAAAAGTTATAGTATTTAAAGTATAATTTATTTCGTTACTGTTCATTTGAAAACTTATTTTTTAGAGAGAAAAATTCGTTATTGTCGCTTATGTATATCAATTATGATTGATTCAATATTCTACCAGAGGATAACTAACAATAAAGCCATTACTAATTAATGATTCTTTTAATTCATCCGGCAAATCATTCTTTACAATTACATTATTGCCATTCTTCAAATACTCATATATTGATTTGACCTCCAAAAAACCTTTTCCTGTCAATTTTTTTAATACTTTAAGTTGATTGTTATAACTGACTTCCTTTGAGTTATCATATGATATTTGCAACTCATTTTGGTTTTCAACTATTTCTGGATGTCCATATTTTTCAAATGATTCTATGAGATGTTCTGTTGGTCTTCCCGATCCAGTAAAATATAATTCCCCATTTGATTTATTTACTATAAC
The DNA here is from genome assembly GCF_036492635.1 of Aureibacter tunicatorum. Classification (GTDB taxonomy): domain Bacteria; phylum Bacteroidota; class Bacteroidia; order Cytophagales; family Cyclobacteriaceae; genus Aureibacter; species Aureibacter tunicatorum. Next base: position 34,233 of record NZ_AP025307.1, on the reverse strand, counting down.
AGGTCCATTGCCTATTGACATAAAGTCAGTATTATTTGTTTTTATATATTTTTTAGTTTGATAATAAACTGCGAAGCAATTTTCTGATTCTTCAGTGACTTCTAACATTACAGCATAATCATCAAATTTTTTTTTGATTAATTCACAACGTACGAGTTCTTCAGCATATTTTATATTCATAATTGTTTTTTAGTTAATTTTCAAACATCCCAATAATCTCTTCTCTAGTCCGCTTATCAAGCTCAAAAAGAATTATTTCTGTATAAGAACTTACAAAGGGAGTTTTCGGAGGGTAGGAAATATCAAATGAAAATTCCAGTCCTTGATCTAATGTTCGTTGTTTGAGCTTGATATTTTCGATGTCGTATAAATGAGGAAAATAGCATCCTTTACTATTAGTTTTTAACTCGTAAATCTTTTGGAAAAATTTGTTTTTGAAAATCGAAACGAATGAAATTACTTCAATCTGATCCTCATTTATTATCAGGTCGCAATGCATTGGAAGCGTAAATAAGTTACCCAGCTTTAAATTTTTAAGATGTGTTTTGTTGGGCTTGCTCTCAGCTTGCTTTATATAATATCTTATTTGTTTTCTTTTGCTTTCTTCTCTGGATTTGATCATATATTGTTTTATATGATTAAACCAAAATATGATAAAACTAGAAACGAGCAGAAATAAAATGAGGATTATAATGTATCCATACATATGAATGTGTTTTAATAGAATTTTTATATTTTCACTTTTTCAAACATATCTAAAACCTCTACCCGAGTCTGCTTATCAAGATCATATAGTATTATTTCTGTATAAGAACTTACAAAGGGAGTTTTCGGAGGGTAGGAAATATCAAATGAAAATTCCAGTCCTTGATCTAGTGTTCGCTGTTTGAGTTTGACATTTTTTATGTCTATATCATGTGGAATGAAACTGCCTTCACCATTCATTCTGAGTTCATAAACAGATTGATAGTATTGTCTTTTAAATAGTTTGATGTATGAAATCACCTGAATATGATCATCTTGCAAGAAGAGATTACAGCGCATAGGAATCGTGTACAGGTTGCCAAGTTTCAAGTTTTTTAGATACTTTTTGTATGGCTTGCCTTCAGCTTCTTTATGATAAGCCTTTGCTTTGTTTTCAAAGTCTTCCCTCGTGACATAAAGCCAATATGCAATCAGGACCGTACATAAAAAAAGTAAAGTAAATCCAATTATAGTTCCGTACATGAGTATAGGTTAGGTCATTATTTTTTGTTAGTCTTATAGTGTATTAAGTTCGAGAATTCTTTCTAAACATTATATAAAACAGCTTTATTTTCAGACTTTCGGTTTTCTAAGTTCTATTTTTCAATTCATCTTGGTGAGAAACTTTATTTAACCAGTCGGTGATGCTGTTTGCTTTTATAAAGAATGATTTTAAGATGATAAACCCGAATAATAAGCCCAGACACATTAATAAATTCCAGTACCATTCGCGAGATTTCTCTGATATATTGATTAGTACTGCGTTTTTAGAGATTGAAATTCCATATTCTTTGATTTCATTGATATATGTTGTATCCATTTCATCTAAAACACTATAACATATGCCTTCAAATTTTGAAATATATTTTTCTTCGCAATCTCCGTCTAAACAATCCGAATCCACATTTTCAATTTTGATCAAAGCTTGGGTTAAAGGAATGGATTCTTCAGGGATTGACTCAGGAATAAGGGAATATACTAAGTCGACTTTATTATTGTCAGTGAATTCATAGGCGACTAATCTACCTAATTTAACATCTTTGAAGTTGATGGTACTATATTTTTTTTGATTGGTAAAATCGGCATTATTCACATCTAGTTCTATTACTTCATTTTCATAATAATTAATGATAAGGCCTTTAAGTCCATAGTATCCTAATAAAAAGTAAATTATTAAAAAGAAAAATTTGTTGATTAATAATCTTGGTCCCGACATATCTTCTTATACTTTGTGTCAATTTTTAGAATGTTTCAGTAGTGAAAATACTATTTTTTCTTATTTATTTGATTGATTTTATTCTATTTAAAAAGTATATTTATTTGACTCTTTATATTGTTATGTAAAAAGTTGGTTGATTATTTTTTGGTTTAAAATTGTAATATAAATATTAGATTTATAATTAAATAAACATAGCAATTATTAATATTAATTATTTTTTTATTTGAAAGTTTAATGTGTTTTCATTTTTGATTAAACAGCTTGTTTAACATTCTGTAATCGATAAATAGCACGCTCACTATCGTTGGCCATCAGAATCCTGTCGTTTGCCAATAACTTTTGGCAAGCTCTCGCAAATCAGCAAATTTTACGGAAGAAAATAGTCGCAAAGACTTTTGTCAAATAGCTTGATCACCATTCGAATAGTTAATCTGCGCAAAAAGTATTGGGACTGAAAATTTTGTTCATAATAAGCTTAAAGGAAAGAAGTTATGTTCTTATTGATCTCATTATCAACTTGTTTATTAATAGGACTCTATATTGGCTGGAGGGTAATAATGCCAAGCAATTTAAAAATGCATCATAAGATTATAGCTTGGGGGGCTATACTGATGATCATACTTTCCTCTATAATCCCCATGAGAATCAGGAATTTTGACTTAAGCACAGAGTTGCAAGGGATCATCAGCCAATCGATTTATATTTTGTTGGGATTTATGTCATATCTGTTTCTGCTATTGCTAGCAAAAGACGTGATTCGAGTGTTGATGATAGCAATGGAAAAAGCTAAAGGCCAAACCTTTGTTGGCTTGAGCTCAGCTAATATAGGCGGAATTGGCATCCGAAAAGCGGTGAATTCAGTGTTGATTATTGGAGCTTTTGGCTTGACTTTATACGGGTATCGTCAAGCTGTGAAAGTTCCTCCGTTTAAATATATAGATGTAAAAATCGACAATCTACCAATAGAGCTTGAAGGTGTTACCATAGCGCAACTCACGGATTTGCACATCGCATATCCTTGTCAAACAGATTGGTTGAGAGATGTCGTGGAAAAAGTAAATAGCGCAAACCCTGATTTGGTCGTAATAACAGGCGATGTCGCTGATCAAAAAGCCTCAAGGATTGAAAAGGAAATTGGCTCATTGGCAAATATTAAAGCTAAGTATGGCAAGTATTTCGTTACTGGCAATCACGAATATTATCATGATCATGAAGGCTGGATTCAAAAAATGGAAGAATTGGATTTTACTGTATTAATGAATGACTATGATATAGTAGAGCATAAGTCAAAATCGATAATTGTAGCTGGTGTGCCTGATTATGAACAATCGGCAAAACATGATCAGTATAGCGATCCTGAGATGGCTATGGAAGGAGCGCCTAGTGCTGATGTAAAAATACTCTTGGCGCATCAGCCGCAAAATATTTATGAGGCTTCGATGGCGGGCTATGATCTCCAACTATCAGGTCATACGCATGGCGGACAGTTTTTTCCTTGGAATCTGATTATTGGAATGGCTCAGGAGTTTTTGCATGGTCTTCACACTTATCAAAATACTCAGTTGTATGTCAGTCGGGGAACTGGATATTGGGGGCCGCCAATAAGATTAAGCGCTCCGTCAGAGATTACATTGATAAGGCTTAGCAAAAGCAATGGGATAAATGGCTGAGCATAATACAGCAAAAATTAAGTAAAGATCTCTGAAACAAAAGGGATGATAATTCACAAACCTGAACAAGCAATTCTACAGCACTAAACATTTTAATCATTAAAAAAGAGAGTCATGAAAAATATCATTTGCTCAATAATACTAGCCTTTTTTGCTTTAGTGTTTCACTCCGCCAACGCTTTTGATAATACACCATCAGCTGCTGAGGTAGCTGCTAAAGTCAAGGGGCAATGGAAGTTGATATCATTTGAAAAGGGTGGTGAGAAAGTTCATTATGAGAACCGAAATATTGTTTGGAGCTTTGACGGCAGGTATTTGTCGGTGGAATCGGACGATTTGGGAGGAAAAATAGAAGGCTCGTATAGATTGAAAAGATCAGTATACAAAATTAGTCCTACCTTTATCATTTTGTGCGATGAATTGGATAAGACTCATCTTCCACATGGGAAATTGGTTGTGGGATCTGTCGAGAACGATTCTATGACATTGATTGACTGGAATAAGGAAGTCGAGTACATATTACAAAGAACGAATAATTAGAATACACTGGGCTGTGCAAAGACTGTCATTGGATCAAGATCTGAGACAGTCTTTCATTTGAATAGGTTGGCAGATTAATTTTCCCTACTTTTCATAGCGGCATAGAGAAGCCCAACTCTTTTTTGGGTGGACTTGGCATGAATAAATTTTTTCACCGGCAGTCCTGAGGCTCTTATTAGCATAGCCAAGCGTTCAGCCTCTTCGGCATCACCATGTTTAAGACTCATCATTTGTCTGAAAATCTCCCTGACCATATTCATAGCAAGTGCGTTTTTGGCATCAGTGGTTTTACGTTGATCGCCATAGCCTTTGTCGTGCCATTTTTGCTTGACAGATCTGAATACCGTACTGCCGGTGGAAATGACTGTGCTCGATATGCCTATGGCCATTCCCGCTTGCGAAGAAACACCAGTCATATTTAGTATGGTAGAAAGTATATTCAATCCAGTCGTCGTCACATGCATGCTATCCCTAATGATTCGTTTTCTGTTGATTTTTTTTAGATGACGAACCAATTCGAATTTTCTGGATTTATCAGCGACATATTCAATCTGAGTGCTGAAGTCCTTAAAACTGTCCAAAGCGTCTTCGTCTGTGCTTTCGTCCAAATCCAGCAAGCCCGCGAAGTCAATATTTCCCGCAAGTTCATCCACATATCGTCGTTTTTCTTTAGTCATGGCATAGAAATTCCTTACGTTTCTCTGTAAGCTTATTCCTTTTTGAGCTAGGCTAATCAGGCTTATGACAATATTGAATCCAGGTATGGCTTGAGCAATAGGGCTTGGGATTTTAGTGGCTAATTGCATCACTGAAGCCGTAGCGGATAATATTTGCTGTGAAGCTGCCGCAAAGTCGCTTGCCAATTGCAAGCTCTCTCTTAAGATTTCTCCACGCGGGGTGATTTCGTATTCTTCTATGCATTTTGCGAGTTTTACCCCTTGTTTGAATACTTTCAATATAGGTATTACCATGCCGAGTACGCAGCCTATTCCTGAGCTGAACTCCGCGACGATGGCGCTGTCTTCGGAAACTTTGCCTTTGGCCAGTTGGCCAATGTAGCCGGTTATTTGACCGATTTTCCCATTGATACCGGAGACAGCATTGATTCCTCGCTCGAACCTGTCAATGACGGCAAGATAGTCAACACCTGTTTCGCCTTTGACATGCAAGAAGTTGGTCAGCACATTTCTAGAGGCTTTGCTAAGCGTAGGAAGCTCATGCGTGCTTGAATCAAGGCCTACTTTTCGTCCGACTTTGGCCAGCAATACTTCTTTGACCTCCGGTGCGGGTTGCCATTGGCCAAAATCAGGGTGTTGTAAAAAAAAGTCCACTTGTTCTTCAAGGGTGATATCATCGATGCTGGTCCATACTTCTTCTTCATCTTCAGGTATTTCCGCGCCTCTTTCTTCACTGTCGTAGCTTTCTACAACGATGTCGTCAATATTGCTCCATGGAGCGTCGGCTTCTTCATCTGTGGATAAATACTCTGGAGAGCTTATGCTGCTGGCAGTATCTGCAAAGGAAGCCGAGTCTGCGCCAGGAAGCATCATCTGGCAAGGAGGCATGATAGAAATCCCTCTGCTTTTTTGAATCCTTTTTACAGGCTTGCTAACACGTTTATACTCCCCCAGCATATAAGTTCAACATCGCAAAATATCATATGTTTAACCTCTAATTGTGACTATCTATTGGAAGAATTGTTTTCTAATATATAAACTTAGATTTTTAGTGGATTTATATTCAAAATCATTAATGTTTATCTCGATTAGTTTTTTATGATTTTCTAAATCATCCTCCTTTGTATTTCCTCCAGAGGAAAATAAAATGGTATAAAAATCAATCGTGATAATATCTATTAATGATCTTGATTTTCCTATTTGATCAAAATTTGGTCATTCCGTAAAATGGAACAGCCAATCAGTAAAAAGAGTAATATCGCTTATAATCAATAAATTACCTTTGTGTTGAGGAAAGGATACCGCTTGAAAGAATAAACAAACTAGGTGGTTTTGTATTCTAGAATCAAGCGAAGTTGCTCTGATAAAAATTAATAATATAAACTGGTATGGTAATGAATAAGCAAGAAATATTAAGAGTGAATGAAAAGGAATTAGGAGAAGGCAAAAACCGAGTTTATTTCATGAGTTTGGGGTATAAGTTGGCTGGCGATTTATATTTGCCCAAAGGATTTGATGCGGATAAGAAATACCCGACCATACTTTATACCCGTCCTGGCTCGCAAGTAAAAGAACAATCTGGTGCGGTGTATGGTGATAAATTATGCGCTAAAGGATATGTGTTTTTTGTATTTGATCCTATTAATTATGGCGATAGCGAAGGGCCTGTTCGCAATTTTGAATCCATACATAACATGGCGCCAAATACTAAGGATGCTGTTAGTTTCTTAAGGATGATGAAGTTTGTTGACAGGGATAATTTCTTTGGATTGAGTGCTTGCGCGGGAGCTCCATATATCTGCAATGTGGCGATAGGAGATATTAGAATAAAAGCAGTTGCTACGATTGTAGGCAATTTTGATGCGGCAGCGGCTCTATTTGGCAGTTATCCGAAGGAAGCGATTGATCAATTTTTAGCAGATGCGGCTGAAGGCTCTCAGAAGTATTATGAGACTGGAGAGTATGAAATGGGCGAAATTTTTAAAGGCCTTCCATTGCCACCGCCAGAACAAGCTCCTAGAAATATCAAAGATGCATACAGATATTACTTTGAGGATGCTGGCCATGACAAAATACCGAATTACACGCCAACATATGCTAAAATAGGAATGCCGTTGGATCCCGCTCGTGTATTTGTGGGGCAAGCAAAATACTTCACAAGACCGCTTTTAGTAATCGCAGGCAGCGATGCATTTACCAAAGATATGGACAAGCAGGTTTACGATTTAGCTGGCGGAGAAAAAGAATGGTTTGAAATCGAAGGCGCTTCCCACATTGATTTATATGATATTGATAAATATGTTGATCAAGCTCTGGGTAAAGTCGATGAGTTTTTCAAAAAATATTCAACTAAATAATTTGATTAAAGTTTCTGTCAGATTTCGCCATTTTGAATCTATTGTGTTAGTTGAGAATTCTGACAGAAGCTATGTTAGATAACACATTAAAGCATTATCATGGAATTTATCAAGGCGTTGGAAAACTTCACAAATGCCGGCAAAAGCGAAGCATTGTTCATATTTCTTCCGGCTGGATTGTTTGCTCTAGCTTCAGGGATCATGGCGTTCAAGCTTTCTAGCAACGGGTATTTTATGAGCTTGGGGATTACAATGAGTGTCATAGCATTATTATTTTTGGGCTATGGTAGTTTTTATGGCTATGTTAAGTTCAAAAATAGGTTCGAGGTCGTATCAAAAAGCTATTCTCTTGACAGCAAGCAAACCATAAAAGATCAACTTGAACGAATGGAATCTTACGAGGCATACACCAAGAAGAACTTTTATGGAGCTGGAATCATTGCCGTTTTGGCTTTGATCTGCATTTTTGCATTCGATATGAAATGGCTGGCGGGAATAGGCACAGGCTTGCTATTCTTATGCTTTATCGTTTTTATGGTGGAAGGAGGTTTTTCCAAGCTTAAGTCGGAGAAATATTTAACAGCGTTGCGAGAGATTTCGGAAACATTATAAAAGTAAAATTGATAGATTTAAGACGGCATGGAAATAGTGAAAATTGACTCGATAAGCCAGTTGCGTGAAGTCATTGGGCTAGGGAAACCAGAGCATCCTTTGATTACATTGATCAAGTATGATGATATTGTTTTTGAAGAGACTAAGCACTTGAACAAGAAATTTATCATCAATACTTATTCCATATCGCTTAAAAGCGTCAGCGGCGGAAAAGTGAAATTTGGTAGAAGCGCGTACGATTTTGAAGATGGGGTATTGGTTTTTAAGACGCCTGAACAAGTAGCTCATTTTGAACCGGATGAGGATTGCGCGAGATTTTCAGGATGGTCACTTCATTTTCACCCCGATTTGATTCGAAAGTCGGAATTGGGAAAGCATATCGACAAGTATTCCTTTTTTGCATACAAACAAACCGAAGCATTGCATTTGTCGGAAAGGGAAAAGGGGGTATTGCTGAATATCATGCAGACGATCAAGGAGGAATATGCTTTGAATATCGACAAGCATAGCCAAAAGCTGATTATCACCAATATTGAATTGCTGCTTGATTATTGCGCCAGATTCTATGATCGTCAATTTTATACGCGCTCAAATATGAACAAGGATATTGTGATTCAATTTGAGGGAATATTAAGAGAATATATAAATTCCGATCAGTTGAATGATCTAGGAATACCAACGGTTAAATACTGCGCGGATCAATTGAATATGACACCAAACTATTTGGGAGATTTGTTGAAAAAAGAGACAGGGCAAAGCGCTCAAGAGCATATTCATCATTATATTATTGAAAAAGCCAAGAACCAACTTTTGGCAAGCAGTGAACAAGTAAGTCAGATTGCTTATAGCTTGGGATTTGAAAGTGCTCCATATTTCAGCAAATTATTCAAAAGGAAAACTGGATATAGTCCCGGAGAGTATCGTGAGCTGAATAGATGATTGGCTTCAGCTACATCAGATGATCACTCCTGAATTCGCTAGCGGACATGCCGGTATTTTTTTTGAACATTTTTGCAAAATGCGACAAATGTTCGAATCCTAAGCCATAAGCTATTTGTCCGATGGAATCAGAAGAGTTAAGCAACAGATTCTTGGCAAGGTTTACGATATGTTCATGAATATACTCCAATGCACCTTTGCCTGTTTCATTTTTCATTAACTCTCCGAGGTATTCAGCGGAATAATTTAATTGTTCTGCCAAATATTGGACAGTTGGCATTCCTAAACTGAGATGTTTTTCTTCTGAAAAATAGGCATCCAATTGCTCTTGAAAATCAGTAACTACATGCGTATTAAAAGATTTCCGGGTTATAAATTGACGACTGTATGCTCTCTTGCTGTAGTTAAGAAATAACTCTAGATTGGTGATGATAAGCTCTGTGCTAAAGTGATCAAGGTTTTGATTGTATTCTTTTTGAATATTGCGAAGAGCCATTTCAAGGTGATTTTTTTCTTCTGAAGATATATGCAATGACTCATCGCTATTGTATTGAAAATAGTCGTATTTTTTTATTTTCTCATTTAGCGGACTTCCTTTAAGCAAATCAGGATGAAAATAAAGTCCCCATCCATTATGTTCTCTTTCAATGCGTTCTAAGGGAACAGTAAGCGATTGATCTGGAGAGATATAAAATATTGTTCCTTCTTCAAAATCAAATGGTTGACGTCCATATTTCATTTTGCAATTTTCGCCTTGTTTAAGCATCACAGCATAAAAGCTGAATACCATTTTACTATTGAAATTGCTTTGGATAGGGTGTGCCTTTGTAAGATCTATTACTGATATCAAAGGGTGAGCTGGAGGTTCTATTCCAAGCAATTTATGCAGTTTATGAATACTCGGAACTCGTGTTATTTCTTGTCTCATATTTACATGGGAGACGGAAGCCTCCCTTAATTTATTATTTAAAGTACTTAGCAAAGAATTCCAACATTTTTTCAGGATGTTTCCCCAAATAGTTATACCCTTCAAATCTATGCAGATCACCTTCTATCCATAATAATTCTTTTTCTGTGGGAGTATTGTCGTAAAACTCTTGTGTGTCTGATGGAGAAGTAGTTTTATCATTTTTTATTTGAACATACATGATAGGGCATTTAAGATGCTTTACATAGTCTCGTGGGGACATGTCCGCTAGACTTATGTTTTTTTCTTTTTTAAGGTATTCTCTGAGGTCTTCTACAAATTGATCTGTGTTTTCAATGCCTAGTTGATTTTTCGCCATATTTTCCGCTGCGACATCTACAGAAAGAGCTTGAACTGAAATGATCGCCTTAATATCGTTAAAATACTCAGGCGCATGTGTGATCGCCGCTAATGTTGATTTTGCCCCAACACAATAACTTAAAAAAGCTTTTTGCATATGTTTGAGTTCCTTGTTTTCATTGACGTATTTCATCATGCCAGCTACGTCTTGCCATTCATAGGTTCCTGAACCTGTTTGGTTGTTATTATAGCTATCACTGTCACCGTGATTTCTTAAATCCATTGTCAATATATTATAGCCAGCTTTATGCAAATGCTTGGCTGCCGGCATGAATTCAACAGGGACATTGGCAAATGCTTTTAGCTCTTCTGGCGGGACAAAGCCATATTTATTGAAATTTAAGGGGTGCGTCATAAGTATGAGCTTGTCTGATGGAGAAGATGCAGGAATATACCAAGCTGCTATTTTAATGCCATCCAATGCAGTAAAGGAGACATCTTTGTATTTCATTCCATAATCTATAGGTGTTTTGGGCATGTCAGTTCTAATGACTGAAGTTACCGCATTTCCAAAAAAAGCGACTTTCTTTTGATATTCTTCCGATGAGTTCATGATATAGTTTTTTTCTTGTTGAGAATTAATTGATGATACAAAGGTCGTATAGCGGATCCATTAGAATTGATATATATTTCGGAATGCTTTGTCGATTTTTAGGTATTATTCTATAAGCGAGCAATACTGTCAAAAGAAGGATTGTTATTTGGAAAAAATTTTAGGGAAAAGGATAAAATAGCGCGGAAAGGAACTACTTGAACATTATATTTTATTAAGACAATACTTTCCTGTATTTTTTGAAACCTTCCGCGTGGCTGATGAATTCTGTGAAAAGTATGGACTGGCTTATATGCCATTGTCTTGGGGGCAAATGATGCTCTTCGCGAATCGGATTTTCCACTTGAGTAATAACATAATGCTCTTCATTGTTTCTCCATAATATTAATTCAGGGTCTGTTTCATAATGATCCTTATGTACGTGATGACGGTTTGTTCCCTCTTGAAAGTTCTTGACATGTCCTCCTTCATGTCCAAGTACAACAAATGTGGGTTTTAATATAATATTACCGCTATTTGGAATGTAATGATTTTGAGCTTTTAGCAAATCGACAGCATCAGTCTTTTCTTCTTTGGACTTAGGTACAGGACTGTCTTGGCGTCTCGCTCTATAAGGCCTTTTTACCACAGACCAATGGGTTCCCATTTGGCCTTGAAGCTCAAAATCAGGGTACTTAAGCTCTATATTGCCTCCATGCTTTGGAGAGGGATTTACCTCGCCAAATAGATTGTCTTTATCAAAATCGGATTTGGCAGTTGCTGTGTTTGATCTCCAGCCTGTAGGATGAACGCAGTTTGTAGATTCTTTATCGTAATATGGAACGGGAAAAACACGAAGTCGATGTTGAGAGTTATTGACAATGTCGCAAACAAGCTTTCTTCCGAATGGTCGGCTTAACAGTCTGGCAAATGAGCTCATAACCATTTGGAAAAATTGTGCGGCATCTGGCAATCTTGTGGATTCTGAGAACATCAAATTGCTGATAATCGTGAAAAGTTCTTTGCTGGGATCTTTGGCAAGTTTTTGCCATGTCATCTGAATATGCTCGTGCTCCTCTTCAGTAAGGCCTGCTTGATCCGGAACCCATAATGGGTGGCCCTGCTCTAGCATGTAACCTATGAGGTCTACATGCTCTTTATGCAAAGTTTCCAATAGCATGAATAAGCTTTTATGAAATGCAGGCGGAATGCTCATACTCAAAACAGGACATCTGGAATGCCACAAGTAGATATTATGTTCGATTTCATCCAACAGTTCCATACGGCAATGACAGGAACGGAGATCGGCAGCCCTGATTCTATCAATATTGAATTTGTATAAATGAGATTTCTTGTCTAACTCTTGGAGTTGCCTCATTTCTGTTTGCAATAAAGCTGATTTTTGCTTGACAATCTCGTATTCCTGCAAACGGGCTTCGATCATGACAAGCTCAGGAACTAGCATTCTTCGTATATGAAAATTAGCCATGCTTTCCTTTTTCATCTTTGCTTGGAACTCATCGATGGTGAGTATTTCGTCATATGCGGAGGGATCGAACGCTATCGATTTGAGTTCCCCGCGCGTTAACATGTCAAAATCATCTGGAATCGTATTCGAAGCTCCTCCTTCAAGTGAATATCCTGCTGGCAATTCTATGGCTTGTTCTAAAGCAGAAGGCCTTGCTTCACGGATTCCGGCTATGACAGAAGGCCTGGAATTAGTATCTGCCAAGTAAATTCTTTGCAGATGATGTCTCCACAAAAGACTGTTAACTCTCCAAGGCTGATGGACGTATTCGCCATGACGAACCAAGTTTAGGTTGTCGAGTAAAATTGCAGCTCCTTCATAAGGTTTGAGGCCTAAATAGGTCAAAAAATGATCGTAAATCGTTAACAGGTCATAATATGCAGGATCTAAGTGATCAGTTTCTCTGATATCTTCTCGCATTAACTGGGCTTCATCCATATATTCCAGCATGAACTGAATATAGATAGGCGTCTTGGCTATCCTTGTGAAATAATGCATGGCTTTGCCTCGTGCTAACCTTGTCCATAAGTTAAGTTGGGACGGTGTGTGGTCGGCTGGAAGTTCGGGCATGTTTTTTTGAAGCCATATCCCAAAATAGTCGAAAGGATTACGCTCTTCAGGACGTTTATCTGTGATGGATAGCTTTCCTTCATGAATGCCTAAGTAGCGCATAACATCTTCTATGAAGACAGGTGTGCCGTCTCTCAATACATTTTGAATTTCAGGCTCGATGATTTTTCGGGCTTTTTGAGTAGCAACTATGATATCGCTTGTTCTGTAAGCATTGGCAATGGTTATCGCGGATTTGCGGGGAGTCAACAGTTGGACTTTGATATCTTCCAAATTAAAATCTTCATGTATACGCACTGGTGTGTCCGGGTCTGAAATGGCATCCTCTAAAGCTTTTGTAAGGTCTTGTCTTTCCTTATCTGGATAGTCTTCCAATTCCTGCTTGATAGCAAGTGGCAGTTCATCGATATTTTGCAAGGGAGTTTTGCTGTCAGAACCCGAATAAACATAGCGTTGTATAGGCGGCATGCGATAAGAAGTCGATGAGGTTGATTTGCTATTGACACGCTTTATTTTCTGAGAAGAGGATGTTTTGTTGCGATATCTTAAGTGATCGAAAAGCATAAGCTCAAAAAATAAGCATTGATGTTTAATGACAACTATAAAATAGCAATGTGGTTTCAATAGTTTTATTTTCTTAAGCCAAGCTTTATAGAGTTTAGAAATGATAAGGTTTCATATGATGATTGGAAATACCGAAATCGCCAAAGGGTGCATTAATTAAATGAGAATGTCAATTTTGGCTATGAGTATCCTATGAAGAATCAATTTGGCAGTACATGCGTAGCCTCCAATCAAGCAGGCAAAATGTAGACGCAGATAGATTAATATTCTTTCGAACAGGTAATGAGTCGATTTGATAGTAGTGAAAAATGACTAACTTTATAAAGGCAACGAGTTTTTAATATTTATTTTAGAAGTACTACCTTATCACAGAAATATATGTAGTAAGGACTTTTTTAATTGATGATACTTTAGGTTGTGACAGTTCATTAAAATATTCATGAAGAGCTTAAAGAAATTATATGAAATATAATAGAGCTTTAAAACTTATTTTTTAAAAATGATAATTTACGAATATATTTATTTACAAATTTATAGAATATATAATTTGGGAGGTACAGATCCTGATATATCCGCTAGAATAGCATTAAGTATAGTTATAGCAATAGATTTATTAGTTTTAAATTTTTATTTAAAAAAAATAGACTACGAATTGAATTCTGTATATCTATTTTCATTAATGGTAATTATAGGTGTATTTAATTTGTTTTATTTTTCAAAGAAAAAAACAGAAAGTATTGTTGAGTATTTTAAGAATGAAAAATTTAAATTAATAAAATCAATTTTAGTACTGATTATTATTTTCATTTATCCATTATGGATTTTAATAACTAAAATGCCTTAAATAAGGATTATTCTATTGTTGCAAACATATTGCTAATATCTATTACATCCGGAATGCCCAAGGCAGAGTATCTATGATGCGGAGATAGGAACTGAAAGCAATAAGACACCAAGACTACCATCAGGCTTTAGATTAAAATAACACTGGCTAAGTCTATGTAGAAATAATTGCAGAGGGAGTTATAATTAGTGTCATTTCAAATCAAATAAGTAAGCTTGGTCGAGCAACTGGAACAGCCGTTTCAGGAATAACTTCAAATTTACCTAAAGAGTACTTAAAAGAAGATGATAAAAAATAATGCTAAAAAAAACATTAAGATGTTTTTTGCTAGAAATTCCGTAATAATATTCTTATCAATATTTGGAGGAGTATATATAGGTTTAACAAAAGGTTGGCATATTGTAAAAGCTGGAGCTGCTGTTTTGGTAGGAATTTGGTCTCCTTTATATATTATTATATTTGGTATGCTTGTTATTTTAAAGCAATCAACATTGAAACAAGAGTTTCTAAGAATAGGAATGCATACTTTTTTAGCTATAATTTTTTTCACTTTTATAATAGATGAAAAAAATAGACAATTATTATTAACTCTAGATGCTATACTAGGTATTATGATCATTGTTATATTATACCTTAGACATCTTTTTAATAAATGATAAATACCGCCTCCCTATCTGTCGCAAGGTGTATTACGAGCGTAGCGAAATAGTACACCATAGTAAGTCCTTCTAAAAAAATATAAATTGCAACATTATGAAAAAATTATTTATTATAATATTCCTGTTGTTTGTTTTATTTGTCACATATGTTTATTTTAATTTCTTGCCTATAAGAAAAACTGTACAAAAGGTGAGCTTTGATCTTAAACAATCAAAAAAAAGAGGTACATATTTATTTGAATATAATCATCCAGATGTTATTAAGTTAAATGATACATTGTCTTTTACAATAAATAATTGTTATGCTGAAAAGCAATTTTTCGAATTTGAAAAAAAGACAATTTTGGAAGGTGATTCAAATCAAATAGTAGTCCGTTTTAAAGAAGATTTTGTTACAGATGGCTTAAAAAAACCAAGTTGGAGGTTTAAAGGCTGGAAATATGTAGGGAAATCAATATATAAAAAATATAATGGCATTCCCTTACCGGACTCTATCACTATAGAAATGTATTGGACTAAATATAGAAGTAGTGAACTTCTAGGTAAAATTGGAGAGTTTACAATTGATAAGAAGAATATACCTCATTAACAAAGAAACTATTTCAATCACTCCATCTGGCTCAAGGTGTGCTACTTCGCTACGCGTAACTAAAGTAGTAGGTTAACCGATGTCGGTTTACAGGAGGAGGAATCAAACCACTTTTATAATGCTATAATAGTGATATTTTAGTGTGAAGCGATAAAGGAAAAGGCTCTTTAAAGGCCCCATATGGTTGAAGTTTAGATTAAAAAAGAATACTGGAGCAAGTTTTCAACTTATTTCCAATGTCGATAGATAATACTTAAAAGCCTTGGCATAAGCTGAGGCTTTTTGTTTAAAGCAGTTCGAATTGATTGTGATAATCTTATTTTGAATTTATGTATATTATAGACATTGACATAACATCCCTAAGTTAAGAGCTATCCAAAAATTTCCTGAAAAGTTTTCAGATGACATTTTCATCAAAGTTAATTAAGGGAAGTTGTGTCATAATCTATATTTGTTTTATGTTGGTAATTATTTGAAACTAGCTTCAAGCGTTGAATTACTGAAAATATAGTTTTAAGGTCGCCTGTTATTTGAGATTTTTTAAATCATAGGCAGATGATTTAGAAAATAAGATCAAGAGTGTGGTTAAAGAGGCTGAAAAGAATCATGTCAAAAAATAAAATAATTAAGACTGTCTTTTATTATACGATAGTTGCATGCACTCTTTTTCTAAGTGTTTCATGTAAAAGCCAAATAGCTAATTCGGTAGCCTCTTTTCCAGGGGGAAAGAAGCAACTTCATGTTTACTTTAAAAAAAATATGCATTGGCAACAGGGTCAGCATACTGTAGAAGGAAAGGTTTATATATCATTCTTGGTAACTAAAAATGGTAAAATTGTAGATGTTGAAGTGGTGAAAAATCTGTGTGAATCCTGTGACAAAGAAGCTATTAGATTAGTAAAAAATATGCCTAATTGGACACCTGCCAAAAAGGAAGGGAAAAGGATTGATTCACAAGTAACCTTGTCAATATATTTTAAACTTTATCGAGAATAATTCCACACGTACTTCAATACTAGTCTAAATAGGAGGTAGAAAACAAGTTTAAGACTGTATCTTCAGCTATATGCTACCAGATACACAAAATCCACGCATAAGGTGTAATTTTGTGCCTATACCTAATTCTATAGGAAAGCGAACCCCACATAGGGAGTGAAGCGGACAGCCCGACCTGAAACGAGGAACGAGTGGAATAGCATTGGAAAACTAAATCTATGAAAAGATATAAACAGAAAAAAGCAACCCAAAAGGGCTGCTTTAGACAAAATAAGTAAAGACAAATGGTAATTCATTTAATATCATAAAGAATGAAATCTCACGCATATATCATGTTGTGTTACAACATAATGAGTGAATTAATATAAAGCTATATCAATTTTACATTAACGGCTCTAAGACCTTTTCTACTATCTTCAACATCAAAAACTACTTGATCATTTTGGCTGATTTCATCGATAAGTCCAGTGACATGCACAAAGATATCTCGATTGAATTCGGTAATAGTGATAAAGCCAAAGCCTTTTTCGTTATTGAAAAATTTAACTATTCCCTGCTTCATAAGATCATTCATTAGCTTAAAACTAAGCGCGCTTTACATTAACAGCATTTGGGCCTTTCTTGCCTTGCTCAACATTGAAAGTCACTTTATCGTCATTTTGGATATTGTCAATAAGTCCCGAAGCATGGACAAAAACTTCTTCGTTAGAATCATTTGAAATAATAAAACCAAATCCTTTAGTTTCGTCAAAAAACTTTACTGTTCCTTCATTCATAATTGTATTATTTTATTGTATTAAATTTTTTTTAATTAATCTTCATCACGACTAGTTCGATCAATCTCCTTTGAATTTCTTCTAGAGGTAAATAAAAGAGTATAAATTATCAATAGTGATAATGTCTACTAAGCCAGTTTAACATTAATCGCATAAGCTCCATCTAAGTCAAATGCTATGTTGTAGATGACTTGATCATTTTTTTGTATATTATCGATAAGCCCTGAGGCATATACAAATATCTCTTGATTTGATATCTCTGAAGTGATAAAACCATATTCTTGGATATCACTGAAAAACTTAACTGTCCCTTTGAGCATAATAAGAAAATCAGTTTACAAAGGTATAAGCCATCCCTTTTTGATTGGCGCGACCGGTTCTACCTATTCTATGAATATAACTATCCATCGTCAAAGGCAATTGATAATTTATAACGTGCGTAACCTCTTTAATATCGATTCCTCTAGCGGCAACATCTGTTGCAACTAATATTTTGGTCTTTCCTGATTTAAATGAATTAATGGCTTTAGCTCTGTAGTTTTGGGATTTATCTCCGTGGATCACATCAGATTTAATTCCAGATTTAACCAATTTTTTGCTAAGCCTGTCTACCATTCTTTTTGTTTCAGCAAATAATATCACCTTCTTGAATGATTCATCGCTTACTAAATTATACAACAAATCAAATTTATTTTCATCATGAGCAACATGTATAACTTCCTGATCTACATTATCGCTTGAATTGGTTCCGCTAGAAACATTCAGCCTTATTGGTTTATTCACAAATTTGGCAATCAGCTTTTCTTGAGATTTATCCAAAGTCGCTGAGAAAAGCATAGATTGCTTGCGGTTTTTCATAGATGCGATAATCTTTTCCACATCTCTAATAAATCCCATGTCAAGCATTCTGTCAAATTCATCCATTACTAAGATGGACTTGCTTTGGATATTTAAAGACCCTTTATTCATCAAGTCAATAAGCCTTCCCGGGGTGCCGATAACAATGTTGTTTTTTCTCCTTGCCAAAGCAATATCTTTGCTTATACTAGTCCCACCTATAAAACAAGCAGATTTAAGTTGAGTATTTGTTGTCAATGACTTGAACTCGTTCATTACTTGCAAAGCGAGCTCACGAGTAGGAACCACAACTAAGGCAGTAATATTTTGATTCGTCAGCATTTGCTGAATAATGGGAATTAGAAAGGCTCCTGTTTTACCTGTGCCTGTATCTGCAATACCTACGATATTTTTACCTGAAATCAGTTGATCAATGGATTTGTCTTGAATTTCTGTAGGCTTTACATATCCTTTATTTTTCAAATTCTTGCTTAAGAGCTTATGAAAATTAAAGTGAGAATAATTTCTTTCAGAAACATAAACGCTTTCAGATAAAGGGACTGCTTTTTTTATCAAATCAGCAGGATTCAGTTCAGAAGCAGGCTTTTTATTAGACTTAGAGTGCTTCTGTCTTTTAATATTTTTATTCATTAAATTATATTTCAAATAATTAGAAAGGAAAATGAAATAAATTTTATTTCATTTGGCCAAGCTTCTTGAGCATGGCAAAGTGCATCTTAATCGCAGATAAGAATGAATCGCATGAATGATATGGCAAATCATATTCAAAGGCGGTTTGCTTAACGATTGACGCCAAGTTTCTATAATGCACATGGGAGATATTAGGAAAGAGGTGATGTTCTATTTGATGGGTAAGACCTCCTAATATCCAAGTTAACAAAGGGTTTTTTGGGGCGAAATTACAAGTGGTTTTCAATTGATGCTCCATGAATTTACTCTCGATATTTCCTTGACTGTCAGGTAGAGGAAAAGATGCGTCAGGAGTCAAATGAGCTGATTGAAAAACCAAGGAAATACTTAAGCCTGTTATAAAATGCATGCATATAAATGCAATTATTACAGTACCTGTCGAGAATGGTGTCAATACAATAGGCAAGATTAGAGTATATGAATAATACACCAACTTCCACAGAGCTATTTTTATCAGTCCAATAAAATAAGTTTTTCGGCCTTTAACCAAGCCCATGTTATAAAACCTTCTATAGCGAATGAAATCCTTAGTTGTAATCCATGATATAGTTGACAAGCCGTAAAATATCCAAGCATAATAATGTTGAAATTCATGAATTTTATACCTTTTGCTATGAGGGGAGAACCTTAGAAAAAAAGGCGGGTTAATATCATCATCATGATGCTCAATATTAGTGTAAGTATGGTGCAAGACATTATGTTGCAATCTCCAGACTTTATCATTGGCTCCAATAAAATTAATGCTATAGCCCATAATTTTATTAACCAACAAACTAGGGGAGTATGAACCATGTATAGCATCATGCATGATGCACATGCCTATACCAGCCATACCAAACCCGCTAATTATATATAGAATAAACAACAGTAAAATACTATTAAAGGAAACGAGATTGATAATAGTCAAAGGGCCAAAGAATAATGACAACATAAGAGCTGACTTTGCCACCAATTGTTCATTGCCAAACCTGCTAATGTTGTAGCTTTTGAAATATTCGGATACACGCAATTTAAGCGTATAAGAAAAATCAGAGCTTACTGATTTAGAGAATGAGATCTTTTTAATAAAGAAAAGATTTAGTTAAACATTATTTACTTCAAAAACGGGAAAAAAGACATTTGAAACCAAATTCAAATCAAAGACGAGAAGTAAATTCAAGAGAAAATGCTTAACGAAAAGCTGCAGTCATGCAGGCTATTTTTCTATTTTCAAACAGAAAATTAAAGTGTAATAATTTTCTTATGATCCAAAGGTATGTCTAATGTTTTGAATTTCCTATTAAACTAAGTATTTAATTATCAAGGAAATAAATCAAACCATGATATATGATGTCAAATTTTTAGTTTATTAATCTCCGTATAGACGCAATTCATTGCGTCTATACGGAGATTAATAAGGTAAGGTAATGTTTTATTTTCTATTTACTGTCTCGGATAAAGATAGCCGATATTCTTTTGGCGACATGTTGTATTTCTTTTTGAAAACTCGGTAAAATTGAATTCGATTATTAAAGCCGGATGAGAAAAGAACTTCGTTTATGGTTAAATCCAAATTATTGAGAAGGTCAATGCTGAAATCAAGTTTTTTATCCAGAATAAAGTTGTGAGGAGACATGCCAGTCTCTTTTTTTACTTTTTTGTATAGGTGCGATTTGCTGATATTTAGATGGTCAGCCCAGCCCTCAGCGCTTAGATCCGGATTGGTAATATTGTCTATGACATAATCCTCTATATTAAGTTTTTGAACATTGGTATTATTCAATGGACTTTTAGAGGAAGTCATGGGCAATATCAATTGATCCACGCGAATCAATAAATGTTTTGGGAAAAAAGGCTTGACAATGTATGAGCTAACTCCTTGTTCCAGAGCTTTTAGTTTGGTCATTTCATCTATATCATCCGAAATCTGAATAACAGGGATTTTGTTTTTCAATTTATTAACCAATTTGAACACTAGTTTTTGATCATCATAAGTGTCAACTATAGCTAACTGCACGAGTTTTTTTTCCACCAAACTGCAGGCATTCTCTATATTGTTACGCAATATGATATTGTACTTTTGAGTGAGCACGTTTTTGATTATCTCAAACATGCCTTCGGAAGCATTGATGACAAGAATATTTTGAGCCTCAGCATTGACATTGCCTTGCCATGCATTTGAGTTAGGTTTTTGAGATGTGAGTACCGGTGTTTTGAATGATGAGTTGCCTGTGTACGATTGGCTTGGAGGCTGGGGGGTAAAAACAAGGCTTATGCATAATGAATTGCCTTCGCAACTTAATGTTGATACGCCGTTGTTTTTGCTTAACATATCATCCAGAGCATTTTTTCTCATGCTATTTTGGGCCCATTCCAAAGCGTTTGAATCTGTTGCTTGCATAGATATCATTATAATAATCTTTTCATCTGAAGATGATTCATGCAAGTTAATTTCTATCGTATTGTGAAATTTATCATATAGTAGGGATATGATCATGGTAACTGTTCTTTTGAAAAGAAGAGGATTTACCCAACCGATTATTTTTCTTTGTGCTTTGAACTCAACTTTGGAGCTTTCGGAATTATTAAAAGAACTAGCGATGACTTGCAATAACTCTCCAAAAGACATCACCTTAAAGTATCTGGCGTTTTCTTGGTCATGCAAAATGGCATTGCTGGACATTTGATGGCTAAGGTCGTGCAAATGCTTGGTATTGTCATAAATAGAGTCTACAAGTCTTTGAGTATCTGGTGTGAAGGATTGTTTTCTTAAGAGAGATGCTGAAGGCAAAATCAGAGATACAGGCGTTTTGATCTCATGAATAATGCTATTATACAATTTGAATTTCTCATCATTTAAATTCTTGATTTCATCATCTTGCAATTGCTTCTGCATTTCTTGTTCTCGAACGATAATCCTCCTTTTATAAAACAATAAAATGGCGTAGCCGATGAGAAATAAAACAAGAACGGCAAAGGCATTGAAAGATGTTGTTTTAAACCAAGGAGGGGCAACTTTGATACTTAATAAGACAGGATTTTGATTCCAATTTCCCTTGCCTAGCCTTGAATACAATTGAAGCGTGTAATTGCCATGTGGCACATTTGTGTACCTTATTTCATTATTATCAGTGATTGTGAACTCATCATCCAATGGATGCAGTTTATATTTGAAATCATGATCTGAAAGGATCAATCCCAAAGATTTGTCATTGAAAGAAATTGTGAAAGAAGTTTCTTCAGAATCCAGTTCTATCTCTTGGCTGTCAAACAGCAAATAATCGTTATCGCTAGTCGCTAGTTTTGTAAAGACAATGTCTAGGTGGTTTTTATTAGGCTTGATATCCTCAGGAAAAAACACATCAATGCTTTTGCTTCCAGCCATCCATATACTTCCGCTTTTTGTCTTTATCGAAGCGCCGTCATTGTATTCATAATTTGCCAAGCCCATTTCAGAGTTATAATTGTCGACAGTTCGGGTCTCTTGATTGATTTTGCTGATTCCCGTATTCGTGCTCAGCCATAAATTTTTATTCAAGTCAGACTGAATACTATGTATTGTATTGCTTGCAAGACCATTGGTTTCATTATAATGATCGATTTCATAAATATTATTTCCCAACAATGAAATCGTTTGCAAACCATTGCTGGAGCCAATAAAAAGGTGCTTCTGAGAAAAGTCGTATTCTAGGCTCAAGACATCCAGATAACCACTTTCGTCTATATACTGATGGGTGATTTGCTGTTTATTTAGATTGTATCGATATACACCGTTGCCTCTTGATCCGAACCATAATATATTAGGCTCTTCTTGTACAATTGCATAAATAGCTGGAATGATTTCCCCTTTGTACTCTGAAATTTGATCCACACTCACGATTCGGGGCTTTTGTTTTGAATTGCTATTGTCTATAATTACTTTGAACAAGCCATTATAACTGGTTCCCAGCCAAATGTTATTATCCATATCAACATGAATAGCATAGACATTATTTATTTCATTTACCAAATTGTCATGATATAGAAAATCATCCGGAAACTTCAATAGTCTCTCATTTCGAAAATCATAATAAGCCATGCCTTGTCCATCTACTCCAATCCATAAATTATAGTGTTGGTCATTATTGATTGACAGAATATTATAAGGAAGCTTTGCTAATAACTCCATGTGCATGCTTTTTAATGGCATTTGGAATAGCTCGCCATTTTTACCGCCCATGAACACATTGTTCTTTGGATCGATGTGCAGGCTCTTTGCAAAATATTGAAAACGTTCATTATGCGCATCGGAAAGAAAAAGTGATTGAAACTTGTGAGGCTCTGAATTAAAAATAAATACGCCTTCTCCATCCGTGGAAACGAGCAGTATTTTGTCGGAATACTCGTTGATTTCCCAGATTTTACTAAAAGAATAATTGGCTCCTCTCAGCTGAAAGGTAAAATCTTGCAGGGCGAAATCTTTTTCGATATTCATTTTAAATATTTTCCCCTCATTGCTTCCCAGCCATAAGCCGTTTACAGCTGGATTGACTGTGGAGATGCCTTTTAAAGATTCTGTTTCAAACTTAAGGTCTTTCACGCAATCATAGATCAGCGTTTTATCTTTGGATGTGCGGGTGAGGATAACGGTGTTTTTAAATGGAGTGAGCCAAGTTCTCTTAAAATCGCCGGATATATGCACTTCATTGATTTTCTTGAAGCCTGTGCTAATTCTAAAAGTGGAAAGCTTGTTGTCAACTTCATCAAATACATATATTATATCATGATATATAGTGAAATTTATTTGCGAAGAAATGCCATGTCTCTTTAATAAACTTGGACTAATGATCTTTACAAAGTCGTCAGTAACAGCATCATATTTGCCAATTCCCCAACCAACAATATATACCCATACATCATCATTGAATTCCAGCATGCGAATGTATTTTTCATTGAATGCCGAAGATGGCAAAGGGTTTAGGTATTTGTTAAACAAACCAGTGGAAGGGTCATAGCATGCGATTTCTCTTTTGGTCAAGAGCCAAACTTTGTTGTCCTTTTGGGGTGTCAATACTTTCAGAATCACATTGCTGGTAGGAGCGGATGCCGAGCTGTTTGGTTTGAATATCTCATTATATCTATTGGTGTATTTATTCAGGCAATCCCAAGTCCCAATCCATAAATTTCCCTGGGAGTCGACACTCGAAGAAGTAACAGCGGCATTGGAAAGACCTTCATGTTTTCCGATCTGCTTGAAAGAATAATTTTGTTTTAATGTTACATTTTGAGCACTTGAAGGGCTTGATAGGCTAATAATTATGAATATTAATATATTGAAAATGAGAGGTATATAAAAATTATGTTTCATATTCTATTAAAAATTGGCAATGATGCAAAAAACAATATATGATACTTAGTTAACGAAAAATGACCAAATATTATTGGCATGAATCACCAAATTCGAATCATTCGAACGATAAAAAGATAGCGAAGATGGAAATAATGCTTGAAAATGATATAGCACATAGGATAGAGCAAAATCCTCTATTAAAGCCCGCTGATTTTAGCCCATTAATGGAAAACAGCATAATAGAATGCTTGTTGAATCCGGGAGTATTTGAATATGAAGGAAGAGTAGGTTTATTGTTGCGAGTAGCGGAAAGACCGGTTCAAAAAGAAGGTTTTGTATCATTTCCCGTAATGGATGAAAATAATACGATTCATATATTGGAGTTTGAAGAAAGCCATCCTGATCTGGATTTGTCAGACGCCAGAGTGATTAGTTACAAAGGAAAAAACTACTTGACTACATTATCATATCTTAAGCCTGTGTTCAGCGATGATGGCATTAATTTTTATGAAGATCCTAATCATCCACCATTGCTGCCTGAAGGAAAAGATGAAGCATATGGCATTGAAGATTGCAGGGTTGTAAAGATTGACGACAAATTTCACCTGACTTATACCAAAGTATCATCAACAGGTGTGGGGGTAGGATATATTAGCACTTCGGATTGGAAAAATTACGAGAGACACGGGATGATATTTCCTGCTCATAACAAGGACTGCGCGATATTCGAGGAAAAATGCGGAGAGACTTACTACGCATTGCATAGACCGAGCAGTCCAGAATTAGGCGGCAATTATATATGGATAGCCGAATCCAAGGATTTGTTGCATTGGGGAAATCACAAATGCATAGCTGCAACTCGTCAAGGAAAATGGGATTGCGCAAGGGTAGGCGCTGGAGCCGCTCCAATAAAGACAGAGAAAGGCTGGCTTGAAATTTATCATGGAGCGAACTATGATCATAAGTATTGTTTGGGAGCTTTATTACTTGATTTGGAAGACCCTTCAATAGTGTTGGCTAGAAGTGAAGAGCCTATTATGGTGCCGCAAGCTGAATATGAGCTTACCGGATTTTTTGGCAACGTGGTATTCACAAACGGGCATATTGTGAAAGGCGATCAAATACAAGTCTATTATGGCGCAAGCGATGAAGTGGTGTGCAGAACAGACTTCAGCATTGATGAAATTCTAAATACATTATTGAGTGATGATAAATAAATTAAAAGCAGAGTGGGCTGTATTCAGGGATTTGCCAATGCAAATGAAAACCCTGCTGCAAACAAATATGGTATTCGCTTTTGTATTGCCGATAGTAGAGCTGTTTGTGGGAGCATATATCATGAGAAATTCAGACAGCCCAAGTTTGGTTATTAAATACCAAATGGCGGTATATACAGGGATTCCATTCACATTTTTAATCAATGGCTTTTTGCTAAGGTATATAGATATTCGAAAATTATATAGTTTGGGCATGCTGTTGAGTGGTATTTCCATGTATGTGATGATGCAGTTAAAGCAACTTGATGGACAAGGCATTGCATTGGCAGGTTTGATTATGGGAATATCATATGGTCTTTTTTGGGCCAATAGGGATTTTTTAGCATTGGATACTACCAATGACTCTAATAGAAATTATTACTACGGGGTTGAGACATTTTTTTACACGATTTGCTTTATAGTAGTGCCTATGGTAGTCGGAGCTTTTCTTGGGTCGGCAAAATCCTTGGCATGGCTGGGAGAAAGCATCAACGCAGGCTATCAACTAGTAACTGTTTTAGTGATAATACTAACCGTTATTTCAAGCATTATTATTCATCGTGTCAAATTCGACAATCCAAAGCAGAAAAAATTCATTTATTTCAGATTTGAAAATCTATGGAATAGAATGCTTGCTCTCTCAGGTTTAAAAGGGATGGTGCAAGGGTACTTGGTTACGGCGCCGGCAATATTAATCATGAAACTGCTAGGAGATGAAAGCACTCTTGGAGGGATTCAAGCCATAAGCGGAATCATCACAGCGTTTATACTTTATTGGCTAGGAAGAAATACTGCCCCTAAGCATCGGATATACATTTTATCCGTCGGTATTCTAATATTTTTGATAGGCACTTTAACCAATGGTATTTTGTATTCGGGCATAGGAGTTATCGTCTTTGTTCTTTGCAAGGTTCTATTTCTTCCTCTTCATGACATCGCTTATTTTCCGATACAAATGAAAGTAATCGATGTGGTATCTGAAAAAGAAAAAAGGAGCGAATTCGCTTATATTTTCAATCATGAATTCGGCTTGTTTATTGGCAGAGTCGCAGGCCTTGGTTTATTCATCATACTTGAAATGTACGCATCAGAAGAAGTCGCTTTAAGGTACGCGTTGATCGTAGTCGCCATATTGCAAGTGCTGTCCATTCCGTTGGCGAAATTAATTGTAAGCAAATCAGATAAAGCATTGGATCATGAATAGATTTAAAAAAATAATATTCACCGTTATCGCAGGAAGCTTCATTACAATCTCATGCGAGAAAGCTCCTCAAAAAGTCAATCAGCTGGCAATTGACAAGGTAAGCGAAATGCCTGAAAGGCCAAATCCTTACAGAATGATCAATTGGAAAGAGAAAGCTGAAGATTTTGACAATTATATCTTCAATTGGGAGCAACAAGGAGAGTACCAACCTTTCATATGGAAAGACGGCTCCAGAAGAAATATGGATCAGGAAACATTTGGCTTATACACTGTGATAGGAGATGTGCGCCAAGGACCTGATAAAAATAATGGAGAGTTCCATGAGTCGCTATGCGCTTTAGGCGCTCTTATGGGAGGTGGTCTTGTAGGCGTGGACAAAACAGATCAAGATGGCCATAATTATGTGAAGATGGCTCAAAATTATTTCAATACCGATAATCAATGGAATATCGTCATGAACAATACCACTCCTGAGATCGCATTGCTTGGAGGAGGATATGGCAGAGATTGGTGGTATGATGTATTTCCAAATGTCTTGTATTACGCTGTAGCCGATATTTTTCCAAATGTGGATGGCCAAGATGATATATTGAAATCAATTGCCGAGCAATTTTATAAAGCGGACTCTGTACTGGAAGGAGATTATGACTATTCTTTTTTCGATTATTCTAAAATGGAAGGTCAAAGAAATCATATACCTTATCAACAAGACGCGGCAGCTGGCCATGCATATGTCATGTTGTCCGCTTATCATAAGTTCAAGGATTCTCGATATCTTGATGGCGCAGAATCTGCATTGCAAGCCTTGTTGAATCAAAAAGAAAGCAGATTTTATGAAGTCTTGATGCCTTTTGGCGCTCTGGTAGCTTCCAGATTAAATGCAGAGCATGGGAAGAACATTGATTATCATAAAATTCTTGATTGGACATTTGATGGTTGCAAAGCTCAAGATGGAAGAACAGGATGGGGAATATTGAACGAAAAGTGGGGTGATTATGACATGTCGGGATTGCAGGGAAGCCTCATAGATGGAGGAGGATATATGTTCTTGATGAACACTATCGATATGGCATGGCCTCTAGTGCCAATGGTGAGATATGATCATCGATATGCAGATGCAATAGGAAAATGGATGCTTAACGCAGCCAACGCGTCAAGATTTTTCTATCCAAGCGAATTGCCTGACAAGTATCAGTGGTTGCCGGAGAAAAAAGACATCTCGAATAATCTTATCGCTTATGAAGGCATCAAAAAGTACGATATGTACAACAAGCCTGAACTGGAAGGGATAAGCCCTGTGGCTCTAGGAGATGGTCCGAATTGGCAAGTTAATCAACCTGAGATTTCGATGTTCAGCATATACGGTTCCGCTCATGTAGGTATTTATGGAGCGATGATAGAGGAAACAGATATGCCGGAAATCATCAAATTGAATTGCTTGACGACTGACTTTTATCGAAACGAAGCCTACCCTACTTATTTGATGTATAATCCTTATCAAGAAGATCAGGAGATTACATATCAAGTATCCTCAAATAAGCCGGTGGATTTATTTGATGCGATTACCAAGGAAGTTGTGGCAAAAGGTATCGAAAAATCATCGCTTGTTACTTTGCCTGCGAATGTTTCAACACTTCTTGTTGAAGTGCCAGCAGGATCTGAGATCGTCAAGGATGGCGAAAAATATATAGCAAATGACATTGTAATTTCTTATATGTAAAATTTTTAGAACATGAATATTAAGTATTTTTTCATATTTGCATGTTGTTTCTTACTTGGAGTTCAGACTTATGCTCAAAGTGGGTTAACTGTCAGAGGAACAGTATATGACGAAATCACCGGAGAAGAACTGCCGGGAGTGAATGTGGTGATCGAAGGGAGCACAGACGGAACTGTAACTGATTACGAAGGGAAATACCAGCTATCGGTTCCCAGTGAAGACAGCAAATTGGTGTTTTCATTTATTGGATACGAGACGATCATTGAAAGGGTCGGGAGCAAATCCCAGATTGACATTCGCATGCAAGAAGATGTTGAAACTTTGGAAGAGGTAGTAGTGGTAGGATATGGTGTTCAAAAACGTTCAAGTCTTACAGGAGCGGTATCTGAAGTAGCTTCAAAAGAACTTGTCCAAGTAACAACACCAAGCTTGGATCAAGCGTTGCAAGGAAGAATCGCCGGTGTGAATGTAACTTCCAACACAGGAGCTCCGGGAGAGGGAGTGTCTGTAAGAATCAGGGGAGTAGGTTCGATCAACAGCAACAATGATCCGCTGTACATAGTAGACGGTGTTCCAACAAAGGATGCCTTCAGCACTCTAGCTCCGCAAGATATAGAATCTGTAAGTGTATTGAAAGACGCTGCTAGTTCGGCAATCTACGGATCAAGAGCCAACAATGGTGTGGTATTGATTACTACGAAAAAAGGACAGGCGGGCAAAGTCACCGTTTCATTCAATGGAGAAACAGGGGTTCAATCACCATCGAACAAATTGGCTATGGCGAATAGGGATCAATATGCTGAGATGTACAATGAAGCGGCTAGGAATGACAATGCGTATGTCAGCGATCCAATGTTTCACAGAAGAATTATGAGCCCTGAGTATATCGCTTCCATGCCTGATGTCGACCATCAAGATGAAATTTATCGTTCAGGGATAGTGCATAATTACAACTTAAGCGTTTCTGGTGGCAACGACAAAACAACTTATAATATCGGAGGTAACTATTACAATCAAGAGGGTATAATCAAAGGAAGTGATTTTGAAAAAATCAACGCAAGATTCAATATACAGTCTAAGTTATCCGAAAAGGTAAAAGTCGGTTTGAATTTCAACGTATTGAACTCAACGACAGATATCATTCCAGCATCAGGTGACGGATTCTCAGGTGGCGGAGGAAGTGTGGTAAGATACGCTTTGTTCAGAACACCGGGTATTTCCACTTACGATGAGCAGGGAAATTTTGTGGATATGCCTGAAGATCCTGGCTTTTGGGGGGATGGGTACAATCCTCTGGGCGTAGCTATGAATGCACGCAATAAAAAGGTTGTCAACCAATACTTCGGAGATATCAACCTAAGCGCTAACCTCAGCAAGAATTTATTCTTCACCACAAAGCTTGGCATTGACAATAATTCCTACAATCAAAGGAATTTTGATATGACTTGGGGAACCAATGACAGGATTAACAACCCTAATGCATTGACAGTATGGGATGCCAGACAAACTACTGTGTCTTGGGCCAATACATTATCTTATGACAAAACCATCGGCAAACATGAATTCAACGTCATGGTAGGTAATGAGATCATTGATTTCAATGGTTATGACAATGAAGCCATGCAGAGAGACTTTGACGATCAAGATGAAAGTCTTGTCTACTTGGGGAATGGCAAAGGTGAAATCGTAGCTTTTGAGAACAAGTATGGATATTCGCTGGTGTCATTTTTTGGAAGGATCAATTATGACTATGACGGCAGGTATTTATTGTCTGCGACTGTTCGTCAAGATGGATCATCTAGATTTGTGGAAGACAACCGATGGGGCACATTCTATTCAGCATCCGCAGGTTGGAGAATAGACAAGGAAAATTTTATGGAATCCGCTAAATTCCTTGACATGTTGAAGCTGAGAGCTGGATATGGCAAGATTGGTAATCAGGATATCGGATATTATGCATACTCGGATCGATATGGTATTAATTTCAATTACCCATTTGGCAATGCTTCTAGAGATGGATATGCGCTTACCGTCTTAGGAAATTCTCAAGTAAGATGGGAAAGCAGCAACCAGTTGGATGTCGGTGTTGACTTCAGCTTATTTGGAGGGCAGTTAAGAGGTACAGTGGATTACTTTAGAAAAGTCACTAGCGATATGTTAACCAAAGAAGTTATTCCTCCATCCAATGGACAAGCAGAGCCTGCATGGGTGAACAATGGAAAGATATTGAATACTGGAATTGAATTGGAGCTTGGAACCACTCAAAAAATCGGTGATTTCACTTTGAATGTAGATGGTAATTTTACTTTTCTGCATAATGAAGTCTTGGAGCTTGGAAATCCTATCGCTGGAGGAAGAGTGGACAATGGCGTGTACATTACTCGAACGGAGGTAGGCAAGCCTATTGGTTCATTTTATACTTATGAAATGGCTGGAATTTTTCAAGATGAATATGAAATTATGACAAGTCCTTTTCAAGGTAGAAACATACGACCTGGCGACGTGAAGTATGTTGATCAGAATGGCGATGGAGTCATCGATGAAAATGACAGAACGCATGTGGGAAGCGCTATTCCTAAATTCAATTATGCATTGAACATTGGTGCTTCATATAAGAACTGGGACTTTGCCGCATTCTTCCAAGGAGCGGGCGGGCATAAAATATACTATCAAGTCGCGACTGACATCGAAGGGTTTTACAGAGCTTTCAATGTGACAGAAAGATATTACAATGAAAGATGGACAGGCCCTGGAACCAGTAATACGCAACCAAGAGCGTCATGGAGTGGAAAAGCGAATAATACGTTGCCATCCACACGATTTTTGGAGGATGGAGATTATTTAAGACTCAAGAATATTCAAGTGGGGTATACAATGCCGCAACAAGTGTTGGACGCATTGCATCTGGATTACTTGAGAGTGTACGTGTCTGCGAATAATGTATTGACATGGACAAAATATGCTGGTATAGATCCTGAAATGTCGGTAAGTAGAAATTCGCAACATGAAGGAGATATTGCAGCTGGAATTGACTGGGGAACTTATCCTAATGCCAGATCAGTGATGTTTGGCGTTCAATTGCGCTTTTAAATTGAGCATGAGCGATTAAAAATATATTAAAAAAGAAGACGATGAAACAAAGAAGTTTAAATATATTGGCGGCAATCATAGCTTTTAGTTGCTGCATGTCATGCTCTGATTTTTTAAGCAAGGACATGGATGGTATCTATTCTTCCGACAATTATTTCAAGACCGAGGCTCATGCTCAGACAGCTTTGACAGGAGCTTATAATATGCTGCTTTTCAATGCTACGGAGAATTGCATTTGGGTCTTTGGTGATATAGCATCGGATGATGCTACTAAAGGAGGCTTGCCGGGAGATCAAGCGGATATCGAGTTTATCGAAAGGTTTGAGACTTTGCCTAACAACGGTTTTGTTGAAATGTTTTGGCAACATCATTATGAAGGTGTTGCGAGATGCAACAATGTAGTGGAACGCACTCCTCAAATCGAAGCCTCTGAAGATCGTAAAAATGAGATTATCGCAGAGGCTAAATTTCTAAGAGCTTATTTTTACTTTCAACTGGTAAATGTCTATGGTGATATTCCACTGAAATTAAGACCTGCGGACAATCCTGCTGAGACGCACACTCCATTGTTTAGTGTTGAGCAAATCTACGAGCAAATTGAAAAAGATATCCAAGAGGCAATAGAATTTTTACCGATTACGATTACCGGTGCCGAATATGGAAGAGCTAGCCAAGGAGCTGCTATAGGTTTGCTGGCAAAGGTCAAGTTATTTCAGGGTAAATGGAATGAAGCTTTGGAAGCGGCTCTTCAAGTAGAGTCAATGGGATACAGTTTATTGCCAGTATATGGCGATAATTTCAAAATTGATCATGATAATAATTCCGAATCAATCTTCGAGGTTCAGCATGCGGAAGGTTTTAACCCAATGTTGGGCAATATCTTGAATCAGTGGTTTGCTCCGCGTGAGGAAAACGGTTACGGATTCAATGTGCCAACGCAAAATTTTGTAGAGTCATTTGAAGTCACCTCTGCGGGAGTTGTGGACCCTAGATTAGACTACACTTTAGTCAGAGAAGGAAAAATGTGGAATGGAGAGCCTTTTGATCCTTCTTGGTCTCCAACAGGTTATATTTCGAAAAAACACTTGCAGCCTTTATCGGAAGTATCTAAAGGCACAAAACAAGACGCAGGACTTAACTACACTTATATGCGATTGGCTGAGATACTCCTTATCAAAGCTGAAGCATATAATGAGTTGGGCATGAGTGAAATGGCTAAAGACGAGATAAACCGATTAAGAAAAAGAAGCCGTGAAGCTTATTTATATGATGATGAACTGTCTGATGATGGAACGATCCCTGAAGGTTTAGTGCCGGAGATAAAAAGCGGCAGTCAAGATCAAATCCGACAAGCTGTCAAGCATGAAAGAAGAATAGAGCTTGGCATGGAGTTTCATAGATATTTCGATCTTATGAGATATGGAAAAAGAGACGCTGAGGAAGCGCTTCATGAGCATAGTTTCATCTATGAACAACACAGGTATTTTCCGATACCCCAAAGTGAAAGAGATACAAATAATAATATAAACTGATTTTTATTAAATAATTAAACATTATGCGACACATTAAATTCATTTTTAGAACGCTGTTAGTTTTGTCTATTTTTACATTTTCATGCTCTTCCGATGATGGAAATGGAAATGACATACCTGGAAAAGATGCTGACAAAACCGCTTTGGAAGCCTCTATTGAAACAGCTGACGATTTGATTGAAAATACAAATGAGGGTACAAGTGAAGGTGATTATCAAGTGGGATCAAAAGCTGAACTTGAGGTAACTTTAAACCTTGCTAAAACAGTGTATGAAAATCCAAGCGCGACTCAATCTCAAGTTGATAATACTGTGACACAGCTTGATGATGCAATTGAGGTTTACAAATCTAAGATTATCAAACCTATCAACCCTGAGGCTCTTGTTGCGCATTGGATGTTTGACGAAGGCCAAGGAGATATCATTAATGATGAGACAGGAAATCATCATGGACAGATGAAACAAGGAGCTGTTGAAAATGGAGCAGGAAAGGTAGAATGGGTTGCTGATAGACATGGAGAAGCTAATAAAGCGCTAAAATTCGCTGATGGAGCCAATGTGGAAGTTCCTTTTAGCACATCTTTAAACCCGCAGAATATTACGATTTCAATGTGGTTGAAAGCTGATGAAATTTTCGATGGCAACTATATGATTTCTCTTAACAGATGGAATGGTTACAAATTCAATTTGCAATCAACAAATAAATTAATGTTTACTGCCAGAGCTTCCCATGAAGGTGAAAATCCTATATATGACAGAGATAATGATAGCCCTGAACTATTGGTGGATGAATGGTATCATGCGGCTGTAACTTTTGGAGATGGCAATATGATATTTTATCTAAATGGCACTATGGTTAAGGAATGGAATGATACTCCAGGCATTATTGACAATGTTGAAGAACAATATAACTTTATCATTGGTCAAAGTTTGCCTACTAGTGTTATTGATGCAGAGGAAGAAGAGTGGGGGCCTTTCAATTATTTCAAAGGATCTATGGATGACATTCGTATATACAATGAAATTCTATCAGGCACTCAAATCAACTCTATTTATGAAATGGAAAAATAATCTTTAAAATATTCATAGCTCCCTTGGCACAGGACTCAACACCATTTTTTAATTTAAGCCAACGGAAGCTATGCTTAACTCCCCCTTTTCCCATATTCTGGAAAAAATGTTTCCAAACGCATATCAATGATACTTCTATATAAAATGTAGCGGCATCATTATATGCGTTTTTTCTTTAGAATAAGCTCATTATTCCTTCCTCAAATTCAGCACTTCTTAACTCTTAAATATATCATGCAAAGAATTTATGCAATCTTAACTTTGGCTCTGTTTGGATCTTTCACTTTTGTAGAGAAAGAATCTCCAACATGGTGGAAAGAAACTGTTTTTTATGAAATATACATGCCTAGCTATATGGACAG